>JBDRAX010000234.1:0-8790 GCA_043823375.1 Candidatus Omnitrophota bacterium
GATCCCAGATCAAACCCTGTTGAATCGATGTACGGAATGTGCTTTCGTATATATTGTTTTATGCCCGGCAAGCTTACCCTGAAATCACAGAAAGAAAGTATCTGCCCCGTCAAACGCTTCACATAACAAAAAACAGCCCGCTCTCGCAGATCCCCTGGCCCATCGGATATCTCCAGCCTGCCGTCTCCGTCGGACATAAAAAACCTTCCGGCGCTTTCTTCCAGTTTAAATCCGGCTAAAAATTCAGAATAAGGCGCCAGAGCCCGGGAATCACAGGTATCAGGCAAAGCATGATCCGGAGGGAACACACTGCGCCATAAAAATAAAACAGCTGCGACAAAATATATTATTTTTTTAATCCTATATCTCTTTTCCATTCCCCTGATACTCTTTCTTTTTATTATATTTATATCCGCGAAAAAATGGAAGACTTGCCGCGGGTAGTTCTCTCACTATGATCTCCGCTAACTTCCTGAACTCTTCACGTTCCATGTTATCAAAATCCATCAGTTCGTTGTTCCGATATCTCCGGACGGGGACAGGTCTAAGCATAATTTCGGGGACAGGTTTGACTTTAAATTTAGAACCGTCCCTGTTTGTAGTTATCATGGAATTACACGCTTCGTCAAGAAAAAATGTTGTTGAATATTTGATAAGGGCGAAACTTTTTCGCCCTCACACCACAGGACATACATATATTCGTCCAGCGTAAATGTCCCGGTATTTCATTCCACCACTTATCGGTGATTTTCCACCATTCATTCAAAAAGTATACCTCGCGTTCATTATCTTTTTGATAGAAACTCGGGCTAATCGGTGTTATGTGGTATAATCTCTATTACTATTTGGAGAAAATGATGCTAAAAAAAATCCTTTGCCTGGGAAATATCGCGTTTGACTTTATACAGCTCCGGAAAGAGCGTTCCGGCAGGCTTCTTTTCGACGCTATGCCGGGAGGGTCTGTTTTTAATACCGCGGTCATATCGGCGCGTTTAGGCCTTGACGTCGCGATCGTGTCTAAAACAGGGCGGGATGTTTTAGGGAAAAAGCTCGTGGACACTTTAAAAAACGAACACATATGTACGGATTTTGTTATACAGGACCCCGCCATAAGAACAGGGCTGGCTCTCGCGGCAATAGATAAAAAAGGGGATTCCTCTTATGTGTTTTATAAGCCGGGGGGAAGAGAAAACGCGTTCAGAAAAGGGCAGGCCCCGGTATCTCTTTTAAAGGATTTTTCCGTTCTTCATACTGCGTCCGCCTACACGTACGGAGATCATACATATGAAGATTCCACGCGCTTTTTATCTGCCGCGAAAAAAAACGGCCTGTTCATATTTTACGACCCTAACTGGAGAGAAAACCGTGTCAAAAATGTTCCGAAGGCGCTAAAGAGGATCCAAAACATTATCTCCCTCTCGGATATGCTGAAACTTAGCGAGGCGGACGCTTTGGCCCTCACCCGGGCTAAAACACTGGATTCAGCGTTGAAAAAATTACCTGAAAATATTATTGTCACCCTCGGGGCAAAAGGCTCTTTCTTCTTTAACGGGAAAACTAAGATCTTTCAGCCGGCCTTCAGGGTGAAAACAGTTGACACGATCGGCGCGGGTGACGCTTTTACGGCCGGGCTTATCCGCTGTTTCCGGGATAAAGGCGTTGACGCGTTCTCTAAAAGCATACGGGATACTCTTAAATTCGCTTCCGCCGCGTCCGCCATAGTTTGTAAAGCGCGCGGCGCGTGCCTCGCTTTAAAAAGCCTGAAACAGGTCAATTTGTTCTTATCTGGCCGCGCTTCTTGCGGCATGCCGGCCGCGAAAGGCTTACGTTCCTCTATATCAGGTCTATCATCCACCGCCTGAAAAGCCTCTGTATGCCTGAAATAATGATTATCGCGAGTATTATCCGTACTATGGTGAACAGTGTCCAGTCGTTAATGACAAGCCCGAGCGCTATCCCTGTCGCGGGGGCGTGTTCCGTATTCGTAACAGCCATCAGGAACATGGCCAGAAAAACCGCGAGCCCCCCGCACGCTACATGGAGAAGTTTTAAATGAAGATACGTTTCCAATGGTATTTCCGTAAGGTTGTGTATGGCGACGCCTACGGTTATCCCGATAATATACCCGCCTATCAGATATCTGGGGCCCGCGGTCTTATAGTGCGGCGCCGCGAAAGCCACGAAAGCGCTCGCTCCGAGTGACGCTATTACAACAGGGTTATTAACAACGTCAAAAAGAAGCAGCGCGCATACAACTGCCGCGCCGCCGAAAAGCGTCTGGGCCAGATATTTTTTTCTGTTATGCCTGAATCTCTGATCAAGTATACGCATAAATCAGCGGGGCCGATACCGCCCCGCGCGGGACAGTACCGGCCCTCTGTATGTTACTCTACCGGCTCGCCTTCCTTTGAAGACGGCCTGTAAATTGTTTCGCCCTTCTTTATTATGCCCAGCTTCTCCCGCGCCTTTTTCTCCACATAATTCGGGTCATTCTTCATTTTAAAAAGCTGCCCTTTTAACTTATCATTATGCTCTTCCAGAAGCCGCACACGCTGAAGAAGCTGTTCATTCTGATTGTGAAGCCTGTTCAGTTCCGAAAAACCCGGCAGAAAGGCCGCGCAAAGCGCGCAGATGGATCCGGCGACCCATAATATCAGCCTCTTTTTTTCCATATTTTACTGCCGTATACAGCTTCTTTTCCGAGCATTTCCTCTATTCGTAAAAGTTCATTGTATTTACAGATACGGTCTGTCCGGCAGGTAGAACCGGTTTTTATCTGCCCGACTCCGGTTGCCACCGCCAGATGCGAAATAGTGGTATCCTCCGTCTCTCCTGAACGGTGGGACATTACCGCCGTATAACCCGCCTTCTTAGCCATATCTATGGCTTCGAGAGTCTCGGTCAAAGTCCCTATCTGGTTTACCTTGATAAGGATCGAGTTAGCTATGCCTTTCTTTATGCCCTGTTCAAGCCTCTTTGTATTTGTAACAAAGAGGTCATCCCCTACAAGCTGAACTCTTGATCCGATCTTCTCGGTCAATATCTTCCACCCGTCCCAGTCATCCTCCGCCATGCCGTCCTCAATGGATACTATGGGGTATTTCTTTGTCCAATCCGCGTAAAACTCGGCCATCTGTTCCGGAGTTTTTTCTTTGTCCGCCTCGGCATTCAGTATGTATTTGCCGTTTTTAAAGAACTCGCTTGAAGCCGGGTCAAGCGCTATAAAAATATCTTTTCCCGCTTCGTACCCGGCCGCCTTGACAGCGGCAAGTATTTCTTCCACAGCCTCTTCATTCGACTGGAGGTTAGGCGCGAATCCGCCTTCGTCGCCCACGGAAGTAGCAAGGCCTTTTGACGCGAGTATTTTTTTAAGGTTATGGAAAACTTCAGAACCCATCCTGAGCGCTTCCCTGAAAGAAGGCGCGCCTATGGGCATGATCATGAATTCCTGGAGGTCCACATTATTATCCGCGTGTTCGCCCCCGTTAAGAATGTTCATCATGGGAACAGGAAGGATATTCGCTCCCTCGCCGCCGATATATCTGAAAAGAGGCATACCTTTTGACACTGCCGCCGCTTTAGCCGCGGCCAGGGAAACTCCGAGTATGGCGTTAGCCCCAAGCCTGCTCTTATTCGGCGTACCGTCAAGAGCGATAAGCGCTTTATCGACCTCTTTCTGATCCGCGGCATCCATGCCTGTGACTTTTTTCGCGATCTCACCGTTCACGTTGCCCACGGCTGTAGTAACGCCTTTACCCATATAACGGCTCTTATCCCCGTCTCTGAGCTCTACCGCTTCATGTTCTCCGGTAGAAGCTCCGCTCGGAACAGCCGCTCTTCCCAGAGACCCGTCCGCGAGAATAACATCGACTTCCACCGTGGGGTTCCCTCTGGAATCCATTATTTCCCTGCCCTTGATCCGCTTAATTTCCATAGACATCTCTCTCTCCTTTTCTTAATTATCAGTTTATATTCGCCGCCGCGTTAAAAAACGCCCGCCGTGTCCGGGATCACTTTAAAACCCTGACCTTATTCCCTTCGATCTTCAGCTTGCCGGAGACAAACAGCCTGACCGCCTCCGGATATATCTCATGTTCCGCCCTGTGTATCTTTTCCTCAAGGGACGCCGTGGAATCGTCTTCATTGATACGCACACTTTCCTGTAAGATCACCGGCCCGCCGTCAAGTTCCCTGTTAACAAAATGCACAGTAACGCCCGTTATCTTAACCCCGTACTCATACGCGTCTTTTATTCCCTGTACCCCCTTAAATGAAGGAAGCAGAGAAGGATGGATATTTATCATTCTGCCGTAATATTCATCCACGAAAGAGTCACTCAGTATCCTCATAAAACCGGCGAGGGCTATGAGCCCTACCTCTTTTTTTTCAAGCTCCACGCGCACCGCCCTGTCATATTCTTCTCGTGAGCTGAACTCCCGGGGCCGGAGCACGCATGTTTCTATGCCCGCCGCGCGCGCCCTCTCAAGGCCGTACGCGCCGGGTTTATCGCTTACAACCAGCGCTATACTGCCTCCGCCGAGCCTTCCTGCCGACTCCGCGTCTATAAGGGCCTTGAGATTGCTCCCGTTTCCCGATATAAACACCGCTATATTCATATCGTCCCCGAAGATTAAAGTTCTTTTATTACCTTTGTAGGGCATTTACCCGCTACCGCCCTCACAGCTTCCTGCTTATCCTGTTTTTCGTACTCCGCCCTGGAAAGGCCGTCAGTAAGGCTGAAGAAACCTTCCGGTGACATCTTGACGCATATACCGCAGCCTATACAGCCTACACCGCATATTTTCCTTACTCTGAGCGGGCTGTCATGCGACATGCACGCTACATAGAAAAGCTTATCATGTTTTTTTTCCGCCATGCTTATGATATTACGCGGGCAAACCGTACTGCACTTGCCGCATCCTGTACACTTATCCTGGTCCACCTCAGGCAGGCCGTCTTTCATGTGGAGGGCGTCAAACGGGCATACCGCCGCGCAATCCCCCAGGCCCACGCATCCATATTCGCATTCCATTCCAGCGCCGAAAACAAGATCAGCGGCAAGACAGGTATTAACGCCTTTATATTCCGCGGAAGGGACCTTATTCGCGGACTTCGCGGCGCACTGGATGAGCGGGATAAGCGGGTAATGTTCACCGCCGTCTTTTCCAAGAAGAGCGAATAATCCCTCTCTGGCTTCCTCTCCCAGGACGCGGCAAGCCGCGGGATCCGCCCCTTCCGTAACAATATGTTCCGCGAAGTCGTGACAACTTAAATACCCGCATGCCCCGCAGTTAACATGCGGGAGAAGCTTGTTTATTTCCGTGATCTTAGGGTCTTCTTCCACCCTGAGTTTTTTATCGGCAAAAGCGAGCACTCCCGCGAAAAGGACCGCGAGGCCCGCCATGCTCGATACTGACGCTAACATCAAATTATCCATATCTTCCCTATCCGCTGATTATGCCGCCGAACCCCATAAACGCGAGCGCCAGCATGCCAGCTAATATCAAAGTGATCCCCGTACCTTTTAAAGGCTCCGGTATATCGGCGAAAACCAGGTCTTCCCGGATACCCGCCATAAGAACAAGCGCGAGCGTAAAACCTATACCGGCCCCAAGGCCGAAAACAACAGATTCCAGAAACGCGTAATCCCTCAAAACCATGAATAAAGTAAGCCCGAGTATAGCGCAGTTGGTTGTTATAAGCGGAAGAAAAATACCCAGCGCCTTATACAGCTGCGGCGACACCTTTTTTATGACCATTTCGACAAACTGCACAAAACTCGCTATTACTATAATAAACGTGACATACTGCAGAAAAACCAGGTTAAACGGCACAAGTATGTAATGATAAATGAGCCATGTGACAGTCGCGGCCATTGTCATTACGAATGTAGTCGCTGTCCCGAGCCCGATAGCGCTGTCTATCTTATTGGAAACTCCTATAAAAGGGCAGATCCCCAGAAAATACGCCAATACGAAATTATTTGTTATGCTTGCCGCTATCAAAACCAGAACCAGTTCTTTTATCATGTTTTCCCGAACCCTTCTTAAGTGAGGATCATCCCCCGCGTTTCATCCTGGCGTCCGCGATCTTAAACAAACCCACCAGAAGCCCGAGCGTTATAAAAGCGCCCGCGGGCAGTACCATAACGATCCAGTTGGTAAACCCCTGCCACATGATCCTGTAACCGAAAAGCGTACCCGCGCCGAGTATTTCCCTGACAGACCCGAGAATGATAAGCGCCCATGTAAAGCCTATCCCCATCCCCAGAGCGTCCAGCAAAGATTTCGCCGGCCCGTGTTTGGACGCGAACGCCTCGGCCCTTCCCAGTATAATACAGTTAACTACTATGAGAGGCACATACGGCCCCAGCGCTTTACTTATCTGAAAAAAATTAGCTTTAAGAAAATAATCGGCGGCAGTTACGAACGTAGCGATAATTACCGTGAACATCGGGATCCTGACCTGGTCCGGGACAAAGCGCCTTATAAGCGATATGACCACGCTGGAACAGACGACCACGAAAGTAGTAGCCATCCCCATGGACAGCCCGAATAACGCTTTTGTTGTTACCGCGAGCGTGGGGCACATACCCAGGACCTGCACGAAAATAGGGTTTTCTTTCCAGAGCCCTTTCACAAAATCCTTTATCATTATATCCTTTCTTTCTCCCCTTCTCATCGCCTGAAAAGTGAAACAGCCTTCCCGAGGCCTATTTTAGCATGGCCTTTTTGACCTCATCTATCCTTTTGTTCATTATAGTCACTACCGCGCGGGAGGAGATCGTCGCCCCGGTGATCGCTTCTATCTGATACGGTTTCTGCGGCTTCTGATTTTTCACATATTCGATATCACGCGTGATATCAAGCCCCTGGAACTGTTTTCTGAAATTGTCACCCGCGATCTCAGCCCCCAGCCCCGGTGTCTCCTGCGAGTCGAGGACTTCCATCCCGTGCGTCCTGGTAAGATCAGGGCTGACTCCCACAATAAGCTTAATGACCCCCTGATACCCGTTGCCTTCCGCCAGAAGCGCGTACCCGAGAAGAGCGCCCGAACTATCTTCCACGGTATAAACGTCTTTTTCCGCGGCCGGTATTATCTTATCCGCCTCCGGGAAAATATTTTTGATAGAGGTTTCCGTTTCTCTGCTTATATTTATTTTTATCCTGGGCATGGAATAATTGTACACGAAAACCAGGAAAACCCCGGAAATAACGCCTACAACCGTTAACGCCGTTATCATCCTCACTATACTGCCGTTTAAAATGTTCTTCATATCATTTCCCGTTCTTTCCCGCGCCGAATCTCGCGGGCCGTGTGATCCTGTTCAATACAGGAGTAAGAGCGTTCATAAAAAGTATGGAATACATGACACCTTCAGGCAGGCCGCCCCATAATCTTATTATCATTGTGATCAGGCCGCAGCCTATACCGAAGATCCAGCGACCTTTAGTCGTGACAGGTGAAGTTACGGGATCCGTTGCCATAAAAACAGCCCCGAGAAGAAAACCACCGGCAAGAATGTGAAAAAGCGGTGTCATTTCTCCAGGTACCGTGAAATACAATATCGTTGAAAAAACAAAAACAGTACCCGTGTACGCTAAAGGTATCCTGTAGTCGATAATTTTAAAATACAAAAGATACGCCAGTCCCGCCAATATCGCCAGAGCTGAAGTCTCTCCTATACAGCCTCCCACGTTCCCGAGAAAAAGGGACAGGTACGGCGTAGCCGCTGAATCGAATTTCGCGAGCCCGAGGGGAGTCGCTGTCGTAACGGCGTCCAGGGTAAAAGGATTTGTCCATGTAGTGAGCGCGACAGGAAAAGCCGCCATAAGAAAAGCCCTTGCCAGAAGCGCCGGGTTAAAAATATTCCGGCCAAGCCCGCCGAAAACTTCTTTGCCCAGGGCAATGGCAAATACGCCGCCGAGAAAAGCCATCCATAAAGGGATCGCGGGAGGAAGCACCAGAGCGAGCAAAATGCCGGTTACTACACCGCTGAAATTACCTATATCAACCTGTTTTCCCCGCAGTTTCCGCGTCAGATATTCCGTGATCAGGCATCCGGCCAGGCATGATAAAATAACCGCGGCCGCCTTTCCCCTGAAAAACCATAACCCCGCCGCGACAGAGGGGATCAGCGCGTAAAAAACACCCCTCATCATAGAACGGGTATCTTGAGGCGCGTAAAAATGCGGAGATACGCTTATTGTAAGCTTTTTCATATACTATTTCTTTCTTAACGCCGCTTTGGCTGATTTTATATACTGGACGATCGGTATACGGGACGGGCAGATATACGCGCACGCGCCGCATTCCATACAATCACTCACATATAATTCTTCCATACTGCCCCACAGGTTCTTTTTCGCGTTCCTCATAATATCCGTCGGTACAAGGTTCATTGGGCAGACATCTACGCACTTCGCGCATCTTATGCAGGGCTCTTCATCAAAACTCTTAGCGGCAAAAGCGGACAGAAAAAGTATCCCGGAAGTACTCTTAAGCACGGCCGAATCCATGTGAGGCTGGGAAAATCCCATCATTGGCCCGCCCACTATAACTTTCGCCGGTTCTTTATAAAGCTCTATGCCATAATTATCCGCGATGTCTTTTATCGAAGTCCCTACCCTGACCATAAAATTCCCCGGCCGGTGAAGACAATCCCCGGAAACCGTAAGGCTCCTTTCGATAAGGGGTTTATCAAGATAAACCGCCTCATATACGGCAAGAACAGTCCCGACATTCTGCACCAGGAAACCTATATCAAAAGGAAGCTTTCCCGGAGGGACT
>JBDRAX010000235.1:0-16248 GCA_043823375.1 Candidatus Omnitrophota bacterium
AGGCATGATAAAAAAGAGATAATCAGTAAGATACACGATGGGAACGGGTATTATCTGTACAAGGGATACGCCACATACCACGAAAAAGCGAAAGACAACTGGAACGGCTCGGATTTCAAAGCGACAGCCTTTTTCGATAAATATCTGAGGGCCATGCTGGACATGGCTCGTGAACGTGGGGTGACCGTTATCTATTCGATACCCACGCGCCCGCCTGACTGGTATGAACTTGACGAAAAATACGGGGCGATGGAGAAATACAGGGAATACCTGTCGGATCTCAAAAAGGAATATCCGAACATGATAATCATTGATCCTCAGTTGTCGATAAACGAGGAAGACGAATATGAGAATATATGGCATGTTAACCTGAAGGGCGCGGAAGTCTTGAGCGGCATACTCGCAGATAGAATAAAGACAGATAAGGCCGCGGGCGTTGATGATAAATACGGCTCTTCAGAGAGAAATGAGAGAGTTGCCGCTTACAGGAGCCAGATATGAAGACGGTCAAATTCGGGTTCTGCGTTCCGGTTTTTGCCAACCCCGGGATGCTTTCGTTCAGGACTCCGGCGTATGAAAAACTGGACTGGGTTTCGATAAAAGATACGGTTCTTTTATGCGAAAAACTGGGATATGATTCATTGTTCGTGGCGGATCATGTTTTTCTGGGAAGAAGCGGTGAGATATGGGAGTGTGTATCGACTATGAGCGCCCTCGCGGCCATAACGGAAAAGATGGAGATAATCCCCATACATTTATCGAATAATTTCAGGAACCCCGCGATGACAGCGAAGGCCCTTGCCACTATAAGCCGCATATCCGGCGGCAGGTTCACGCTTTTTTATGATTACGGGTGGAGGAAAGCCGAGTTTGACGCTTATGGGGTGAATTTCGGGAAGGACGATAACGAACGGATAGAGATGATGTCCGAAGGCCTCCGGATAATAAAGGGAATGTTTGAGGAGAGCCCTTTTTCGTTCAAGGGCAGGTATTACGAAGTTAAAAACGCTGTCTGCAATCCTAAACCGGAAGGGAAAGTCCCGGTATGGATGGGCGAAGTTAATAATCCCGCGATGGTGAGGAATATTGTCAGATACGCCGATGTATTCAATTCTATGCCGTGTTCATTGGAAGCTTTCAGGGAAAAAGCCCGTGTTATAAAGGAAGAGTGCGAAAGACAGGGGCGGGATATCTCGACCATGGGGTTTTCCCTGGAAACGCAGGTGCTTATCCGCGAGACCGAAGATGATGTCGAGCGGGAACTTGACCGTTTCGCCGGGAAGGCAGGCCTGAATGATTCGTACGACGGCGACATTCTGGAACAGCTCAAGGCCACAAACCCGAAGATGACGGATTATAACTCGAGAGAGAACGTTAGAAAAGAGTTCCTGACAGGTACGCCCGGCGCGGTAAAGGAACAGATAAGTTCTTTTGTGGAAAGCGGCGTGGAACATTTCATGCTGTGGTTCATGGATTATCCTGACGCCCGGGGGATACGGCTCTTCGCGGATAAAATATTTCCGTATTACAAATAAAAAAGATCCGGCCGCTAAAGCGCCGGATAAAAAGGAGAGAACAATGATTGATGAGATCATACAGAATCTTGAAGGCAGGGCGCAGATAGCCAGAGGCGAGAATTATATCGTTTCAAATCTGAGCAATGAAGTGATCAACGGGGATATGCGGGGCTGGATATGCGGGCATTTTTACCCGAAAGGGTCGGTGTTCCACCGTAATGATGTAGAGATATGTTTTAAAACTATCCCCGAGGGGTTCGAAGAAGACATACATCATCATTTATGCAGTTTCGAATTCCTGCTGGTTTTAAGCGGGAAAGTCGAATATGAAATAGACGGCGACACCCATATGATGACTCCGGGAATGTTTTATATGCTTAATCCCGGGAATAATGAGAGGATCGTCAACGTATATAAAGAGACAACGATACTGGCGGTCAGGCTTCCCAGTATCCCCAAAAATAAAATATACGGGAACGCTAATTTAAACTGAAAACCCGCTCCGGCGCCCGAGATGGCGGCGTGAAAGGGCAGGAACAATATGGGAGGAAAAATGGCAAGAGAAATAGTCGGGATCATACCTGTCAGGGAAGGGTCCGAGCGGGTTAAGGGAAAAAATTTTATCGAATTCGCTGACGGTAAATCGCTTCTGGATGTTAAAATAAACCACCTGAAGGAAGCAGAGTGTTTTGACCATATATACATATCTTCGGACAGCGTTAACGCCGAGAAAATAGCCGGGGAAAGAGGCGTAGAGTTCCTCAGGCGCGATAGCGCGATGTGCCGGGCGGACGTGTACTGGGCGGATGTCGTCGAGCATATCATGGAGACCATCCCCGGAGACCCTCTTGTGGTGTGGGCGCTTGTAACAAGCCCGCTATTTAGCGGATTCCGCCGCGCGGTAGACACATTTCTCGCTGTGGAGGGCGAGTGTGACAGCCTTGTCGCTGTTTTGCCGAAGAAATCTTTTTTTCTTAATAAATTCGGGAGGGGAATTAATTTTAATCCCGGTTACTGGCATCCGTATTCGCAGCAGCTTGAGACATACTATGAAGTTACCGGAGCCTGTTATATCGGCCTGAAAAGCGATATGCGGAAATGGAAATACTGGTTCGGACCCAAACCTTATCTGTTCGAAGTACCGGCTGTCCAGTCCGTTGACGTGGATACGCCGGATGATTTTGATCTCGCGAAAAAAATGTACAAGGCGGTAAATGATGGAGCATAATTTCAAATATCAGATTCTAATACCTGACCACATAACCCCGCCCGCGGATATAGAACAGGAGATCTTCGGGCCCCGGAGCAGGGTGATAGCCGCCCTTGCCGAGCGGGAAGGGCAGATACCGGATGAAGTGTGGAGTGAAAGCGACGCGCTTATAGTGTATGACAACCTGCGGTATGAAAAAGGCCTTCTCGCTAAACTTAAAAAATGCAGGGTTATCGTAAGGGCGGGTATAGGATATGACAATATTGATATCGAGGAAGCCGCCCGCAGGGATATGTATGTGTGCAATATCCCCGATTACTGCACCGACGAGGTGGCTGACCATACGATCGCGTTTCTGCTTTCCATTGTGCGGGGTTTTCCAGGATATCAGGAAAGAGTAAGAGAAAATAAATGGGACAGGAAAAGCGGCCTGACATTCAGGCTTAAAGATAAGGTTATGGGTATGATCGGGCTGGGGAGGATAGGCAGCGCCGCGGCTCTCAGGGCGAAGGCCTTCGGGATGAAGATCGTTTTTTATGACCCGTATGTGAAAGAGGGGTATGACAAGGTGCTGGGAGCGGAACGTATGGATTCGCTGAACCACCTCGCCAGGGTTTCCGACGTTATTTCCGTGCATACGCCCTTAACCGGGGAGACTTATGAAATGCTGGATGAGGATTTTTTCAGCAACGTAAAAAAAGGCGCGGTATTTATTAATACCGCCAGGGGGCCCGTTGTAAAACTCAACGCTCTTGAGAACGCCATGAAGGATAACATTGTCAGGGCGTCAGGCCTGGATGTGTTTTCTGTCGAGCCGCCGGATGACACGCAGAGCCTGTTCGTGGATTACAAAAACAGGGAAGAATGGCTGGAAGGCAGATTGATCATTTCACCGCATTCAGCGTACCATTCGCCTGAGGGTATGCGGGAGCTCAGGACAAAAGCGGCTTTTGAGGCTAAAAGGGTCCTTGACGGTGAAAAGCCCAGGAACTGGGTCAATGAATGGTAGAACTGTTATCGGGGAGAGAAAAATGGGTAAGATAAGGGTTGTATTCCTGGGAACTAACGGGTGGTATACCACAGGGACGGGGAATACGTTATGTGTTATGATCGAGACAGCGGATTATGTGATCCTGATGGACGCGGGTGACGGTATCCACAAGCTTGACAGGTATATAGACGTAAAAAAGAAACCTGTTTATATTTTTTTAAGCCATTTTCATCTGGACCATATAAGCGGGTTTCATATCTTTAATAAATATCGTTTTGGCAAAGGCGTGACTATCTGCTGTTACAGGGGAGGAGCGGCTATTCTGGATCATATAGTGTGCCAGCCGTATACCATGGCTATAAAAGACCTGCCTTTTTCTGTTAAAGTGGTGGAAATGGATGAAGGTGAACAGGCCGGTTTCCCCTTCGGGCTTAAATGCGGAGAGTTAAAGCATTCTTCCAGATGTTTCGGGTACAGGTTCGATCTCCACGGCAAAGTTATAAGCTTGTGCACGGATTCAGGGCTCTGCGATACCGCGGTGGATCTCGCGAAAGGCGCGGATGTGCTGATGACCGAATGCGCGCTGAAGCCGGGGGAAGTAAATACAGTATGGCCGCATATGAACCCGCAGGACGCGGCCCGTCTGGCGAAAGACTCAGGCGCGCGTAAGCTGTTCCTGGTACATTTTGACGCTGAGAATTACCGTACCATGGAAGAGCGGCAAACGGCGGAAGATGAAGCGCGTAAAATTTTTCCCGCTGTCTGCGCCGCGCGGGATGATATGGAGATCGAGATTTAAAGGGTATGGTTTTATGAAAAAAAACACCGGAAAAATAGATAACCTTGTATTCCTCGAGTTCGTGGATGAGGCGAAGGCTTACCTGAAGAGCCGCTCCGCCAGAGCGCGTCATGGTGCGGGGAAAGATCTGATAATAAGTTTTCACCCTGTGGTAAAGGCGTTTATGGCGGATCACGGGATCCAATGCGCGGACAGTTTTCATTTTTGCCCGGCGGCCTCACACAAAAAGCTTCTGGCGGAACTTGAAAAATATTCGATTCGGTTCCGCGCCATTGGAACGATCTCTGACCGGACCGGCGTAAAAGGGAGCTATACGGAGACCCTGCTTTTTTCTTTCCGGGGAAACCTATCAACATGGCTGTACCGCGTAGAAGTCCTTTATAACGCGGTCACAATGTACCGGCCCGGAAAGGTCATGTGCCCGGACGCGGGAAAAATAAGGGCCGAAAAAAGCCTGTGGACAGAGGAAGGGGAAAGATACCTCTATGACATAGCGCGCCAGGTATGCTCCAGGGAAAATACTGATATAGAGGGGATACCTGTGCGCATAGGCCGGAGAAATGGTAAATCTCTTCCTGCCGGTCGCGGTGACGGCCTGGTAAGAGCGATCTTCTGCCGTTTAGCCGGTTTGCTTATAAAACCGGGAAGGAACATGATACTTGTGCCTTCCGAGAGCCATGACATCGAGAAGGCGTTCTGCGATATACGGAAAGAGACCGGTGAGTATGACCTCGCGTTTCTGGGCCCTTCGCGAAAAGTTAAAGCCAGGGACATATTGTTAACTAACGGCACGGCGCAGGGAAAGCCGTACAGATATCTTTTTTTTAATACGGACAGGAAAGTCCCATTAAGCGCGGACTTTATCAGACAGAAAAGATCTCTAAGCGATGAGATCGAGAAATGGGTGAAAGAGATATCATACAGAGGCGTATCCCCGGCTCTGTGGCTCGGGGAAAAATACCGTAAAGCTTTTGTTCCTGAAATTATAGACAGGACGTATTTCCAGGCCGCCAATATAAACCGTTTTCTCGATAAGAACAGGCCTCTTCTTGTCATGTCGCAGCATTCAAGATGCATGACATCCGTTATCGGAGAATTGTGCGGTATTAAAGATATCCCCTCCCTGATGATACCGCATGGCTCATTTACATCCGTACCTGATGAATATTCACTGAAGGAATGGAAAGAGAACGCCATAGGCATCGTTAATACCCCGTATAAATATCTCGCTATGCAGACACCGCTGATCGAGGGTTTTATCCGGGATGTAAAAGTGAAAAGTAAGCCTGTCGTTACGGGCCCGCTTATTTTCGCCAGGAAAATATGTCCTGGAGAAGGGGCCCGGCTTTTAAGGCGGCGGTACGCTCCGGGGGGTGAAAAAATAATACTTCACGCGGGTACGCCTAAACACCGTAAAGCGCAGAGATTCCTGAATTATGAGACGATAGATGAGTATGTTGACGGCATTGCCGCCCTTATTAAAGCGGTGAATAAGATCGAGAACGCGCGCCTTATCATAAGATACAGGGTGATAGACGGGCTGGGCACGGAAGAGCTTAAGAAAATACTGCCTGTATCCGATTCCTGTTATATAGCTTCGGAAGGCAGTTTCGCGGATTATCTTTCAATAGCGGACCTTCTTGTGAGTTATTCTTCCTCTACTATGGAGGAGGCCGTGCAGAATAATATACCGGTCCTCTTATTCAATAAATACGGCAGGTACCGGCATATTAACGGGGCCGGAATAACCGCCGCGAGCCTTCAGGGGACGGCACTGTCGGCAGTATACAACGTGGATTCAGAACAGGATCTGATCCCGGCCCTGAACTGGATACTTAAAAATCATTTGTCCCGGGACAGGAATGAGTTAAAATATCTTTTTGACGGTTATAAATATAAAGATGAGGAAACGGTAAAGATCCCGGATCTTATCCGCGGATCGTAAGGTAGTGTAAAAATCGCATGAAAAAAATGAGAAGAAAGAAGGTTCGGATGGGGCCACAGAAGGGATTAATACTCGGGGAGAGACAAACTCTGTGTTCTCAAGATAAGTATCAATTAAGAGTTTTAATTTAAAGAACCTCTGTGAACTCTGTGGTTAAATTTTGACAATACGGATCTTAAAAACAGGAGATACCTATGGCGGAAGAACGAAAAAATATGAAGGCGCGGCTTGAGAACGGCGAGGCGCTTCTCGGAACATGGTGCGGAATACCGTCGCCTTCCCTGGCGGAAGCCATAGGCTTAAGCGGTATAGATTTCGCGATAATCGACGCTGAACACGGGCCGGTAAGCATGGAGACCGCACAAGGCATGGTCAGGGCTTTTGACGTTACCGGTACGCCTTCACTGATACGCGTAAGCGCGAACGAGCCTCATCTTATCCTGAGGGCGCTGGATACGGGTGCTTCCGGCATACAGGTCCCGCATGTATCCACGGCCGCGGACGCCGCCCGGGTGGTGGGGTCCGCTAAGTATTATCCCGCGGGGGCGAGGGGGTTTACCCCTTTTACGCGCGCGGGAGGGTACGGGACAAAGGCCGCGGGGCACACGGAAAGGTCTAATGACGAGACAATCGTCGTCGTGAATGTCGAGGGAAAAAAAGGTGTTAACAACCTTGATGATATTTCCGCCGTAAGCGGGATAGACGTGGTGTTTGTCGGGCCGTACGACCTGTCACAGTCTCTCGGCGCTCCGGGAAAAGTGGATGCTCCTGAAATAATAAGCGCGATAAAAAAATGCGTTAAGATCGCGGAGCGCAAAGGGCTTGCCTGTGGGTCTTACGCGGGCAGTTCGAAATATCTGGATATACTCGTCGAGTGCGGGGTAAGGTACATAACGTATATGGTGGATTCCGCTATGATAGAGCGGGCGTACAGAGGCGTGATGGGCAGCTTCAGCGGCAAAAACGGCGGGTGTCATGAATAGGCGGGATACGCGTGAATTCGAGATACTGGACTGTACCATAAGGGACGGGGGCTACCTGAACAACTGGGATTTTGACGCGCGTATGGTCAAAGAAACATACCGCAGCCTTTCTAAGACAGGCGTTGATTTCATAGAGATAGGGTACAGGAACAAAAAAGAAAAAGACAGGGGCATATGGTATTCCGTTACGGAAGAAATGATAGCGGACCTCGTAAAAGGGGTTTCGGGCGTTTCTATCGCATTGATGCTTGACCTTGCCAGGGCCGATATAGCGGGCATACCCCGCGCGGAGGACAGCGCGGTAAAACTGTACCGGGTGGCCTGTCATAAGGACAATGTAATAGAAGGCATCGATCTGTGCGGTAAGCTTAAGTCGCTGGGCTATATGACGTCCATACAACTCATGGGTATTGTGGGGTATTCGGAGAAAGAGCTTGCCGGTTTTATCCGGCCTTTGTCGGAAGGCCGGATAGATTACATATATTTCGCTGACAGCTACGGGTCTCTGTTCCCGGAGGATATAGGCAGATATATAAAAATATTAAAAGAAACGGGAAAAAAGACCGGGTTTCATCCGCACAACAGCCTCCAAATGGGATTTGCCAATACACTGGAAGCCGTAAGGAACCATATCGACATAGTTGACGGCACTGTATACGGGATGGGCAGGGGCTCGGGGAACCTTCCTCTTGAGGCGCTTATCGCGTATCTTGAAAAAACGCTCGATAATAAAAAGTATAATTCCATGCCTGTTATGGACCTCATAGACCGGTATTTCGCGGGGATAAAAGCCTCGCTGGGATGGGGATACAGCCTGCCGTATATGCTTTCCGGGATCCTGGAGGTGCATCCGGATTACGCGAGGGAGCTTGTCGAACTGAAAGAATATAATGTGGAAGATATGGTTAAAACTCTCGAGATAATAAAAAGCCTTAAGCCCGTGGGTTTTAAAAGAGAAATGATGGACAGGGTAATAGCGAGCGGTTTCATAGGCGGCGCGGGATCAGGGGAAGACGAGGGCCATGACGCGGCGGAGCTCCGCGATCTCGCTGAAAAATATGCGGTGGGATATAAGGACAGGCACATGGGCAGGGATTTCCTTATACTCGCGACCGGCCCGAGCCTCAAGGAGTATAAAAAAGAAATAAATGAATTCATCTCTAAATATAAACCGGTGATCCTGGGGGCGAATTATCTGGGGGATCTTTTTGTCCCGGACTATCACGCGTTCAGCAACAAGAAACGTTTTGTTAATTATGTCGCTCAGGTGGCTCCTTCCTCCGCGCTTCTTTTGTCGAGCTCGTTTGACGGCGATTTCATAAATGAATATACGGACAGGCGCTATGAGCGTATAGTGCATCTTAACAGGGCGTCAGGCGCCTTTGATATAAAAAATGACGTTATTACTTCGAACTGCAGGACCGTATCTATCCTGCTGATAGCAGTCGCGATCGTAATGGGCGCGAAACGTATTTTCGTGGCCGGTATGGACGGCTATAAAAGCAAAGAAAACTTTCTTTCGAATAATGTGCATTTTTATGACGAATCCGACGAAGCGGAAAATTTCAGGGCCCTTATCCAGAAACATAACTGGAATGAAGCGCTTCTTAACGGTATCGACAGGTACCTTTCCGGTATCGGAAGGGAAGGCGTGCATATCATAACGCCTACCAACCATAAATCTTTTTACAACAGTATTTATAACTGGATAAAATAATATGACACGGTATGAATTGATGACGGATCTTCTGGACAGGAAAAAGCTGTTTAAACTTGTCTGCGGCGCGGGTAATGAAGACAGGGAAGAAGTCAGGCGACTTGTATTTGTTTACGCGATAGCCGGCGCGAAGTGTTTCGATGTTTCCGCTAACGCCGGCGTCGTGGAATACGCGGCGAAAGGGATCGATGAAGCCTTTCTGTGGGCTTAAAAAAACGGCCGCGTTCTTACTACCCGTCCGTTTATAAATGTGAGCATCGGGATGAAGGGCGATCCGCATGTAAGGAAAGCGCTTATTACCGATAAATGCGTAAAATGCGGGATGTGCGTGAATGAATGCCCCGCGGGCGCTATAAACGGGGATCTCGAGGTCATGGAATATAAGTGTATAGGATGCGGCAATTGTGAATCCGCGTGCGGCTACGGGGCTGTCAGATTCTACCACAGGGACAGGGATCTTGAGGGAATTCTCCGTGAGTGCGAAAAGCGCGGCGCGGAACAGATGGAACTGCACGCTGCCGTGCCTGATTCGGATTCGGTTTTCGATGAATGGCATATGATAAATGATATTATCAGCGATAACTATGTGAGTATGTGCCTGGACCGCCTTCACCTCGGGGATTCACAGCTCAGGAGAAGAATACGCAGAGCCAGGGAAACAGCGCCCGGGCGTTTTATCGTGCAGGCGGACGGTGTACCTATGAGCGGCGGGAAAGACGATTACAATACTACGCTCCAGGCGGTGGCGATCGCGGATATAGTCATGAAAAGCAAAATAGACGTAAAAGTGCTTTTATCCGGCGGGACGAACAGCCTGACTACCCGCCTGGCGGACGCGTGCGGGGTCAGGTGGCACGGGGTTTCCATAGGCACTTTCGCGCGTAATATAATTAAGGATTCCATCGTGAAAGAAGATTTTATGGATAATGAAAAAGAGATACTCAGATCCGTATCAATAGCGGAAAAACTTGTAAGAGACAATATCGGTGAACCTGTATGGTAACAATAAGCGTTAACGGTAAAATTATAGAAGATATAGGGCTTTTCGCTTTTGACAAGGACGGCACTCTCATGGACCTTTATGTTTACTGGTCAGGTATGGTGGATCTGAGGGCCGGCAGGATATGCGATTTTTACGGCCTGCCGCGTGAAGGCCATAAGGAAGCCCTGATGTCCTCGATGGGTATAGATACAAACAGAGGGAGGCTCAAACCGCAAGGCCCGGTGGGCCTCCTTCCCAGGGGCATAGTACAGAAGGCCGCGGAAGATTATCTCGCGCTCCTGGGTATAGCTGACACGGAGCCTGTGTGCGCCAGTATTTTTAGAGAGGTAGATGAACTGTCCGTATCACTTTTCGATAAACTGATAAGGCCGCTTGACGGGGCAGTAGAACTCCTCATGGCGGTAAAACAGGCCGGGGTGAAAACAGCCATAGCCACTACTGACAGGACGGACAGGGCGGCTCTGGCGGCGCGGTTTTTGGGTATTTACGAATTGATAGACATGATAGCGGGCGCCGATAAAGTAAGGCGCTCGAAACCGTATCCGGATATGCTTGAACTGATATGCGGCAGGCTTAACGTCCCTCCCTCACAGTGCGTGATGATAGGGGACTCCGGCCTTGACGTAGAGGCCGGTATAAACGCCGGCTTTAAGGCCTCTATAGGCCTGTGCGGCGGCCTGGCAGGGAAAGACGTTCTTTCCGGGCTTACTCCGTATGTGGCGGAAAAACTGTCTGATGTTAAAATACTGTAATTCGGGCGCTATGAAAAATAAGAAAAATAAGATAATCCTGGTGAACCTTCCGCCTGGAGAAGGGCATAAATACGATAAGCCGGGTTCTTTTTATCCGGCGACGGGTATCATGCTTATCGGTACAATACTCAAGAAAAATGGCTATGATGTCCGGCTCATAGACGGGGCGGTGGATCCGGATTACAGGGAAAAGGCTCTCGGCGGTATTTCCGGGGATACGGCTTTTGTGGGTTTTTCAACTATGACTTCGCAGGTAATCATGGCGTATGGCCTGGCAAAAAAAATAAAAGAACAACACGGAGATGTCCCGGTCGTTTTCGGCGGAGCCCACCCTACGTTGTTCCCCGAACAGACAGTTAATAACCCGTACATAGATATAGCGGTAATTAACGAAGCTTCCCGTACCGTCCTGGAATTAATGTCCTGTATTAACGGCGCTTTGCGCTACGATGAAGTAAAAGGCATTGCGTTCAAGGATGGGAATGGTAAGGTTAAGATCACTCCGCCGCGGGAACTTGATGATATTAATGAACTGCCGTATTTCGATTTCAGCCTTATTGACGTTGAGCGGTATCTTTCGGCCACAAGCTTGTATGAAAGGGAGCTACGGCCTTCCCCCGGTGAAAAAATAAGGCTTATGCCCATATTGACGGGATTGGGATGCTGTTTCAGGTGCGCTTTTTGTATAAACGTTATCCTGAAACGAGGGTACAGGGCCCGGGGGGCAGAATCGATCATAGCCGAAATAAAAAGGCTTAAGGAGCTTTACGGGGCGAACGCTTTTTTGTTCCTTGACGAAGATTTCTGCATAAACAAAAACAGGCTTGAGAAATTCATCAGCCTTGTCAAAGAACAGAAAACCGTTTTTTACGGAAGGATATGGACCCGTGTTTCATATTTTAATTCTGACAGGTTTAGAAAACTGGTGCCTGAGATGGCGGAAATAGGGATCAGGTCCATTGCCATGGGCGCTGAAAGCGGTTCACAGAGGATACTGGATTATATTTCTAAGGACATAAAGAAAGAGGACATCCTGCTCGCGGCGAAAGAGATCGCCCGGGTCAATATAAAACCCCGTTTTTCTTTTATCGCGGGTATAGAGGGAGAGAAAAAAGAGGAAACGCTGGCTACATATAAACTCTGCGCGGAGCTTCTTCGCGTTAATCCCGGTACCGACATAGCGGGGCCTTTTACTTACAGATATTATCCTGGCTCGCCGATATTCAGGCAGATGGTTGAGAAATACGGGATCAAGCTTCCGGATTCGATCGAAGGGTGGAAAGGTTCTCTGAACAGCGACGGCTCGATAATGGTTGGCAGCGAGGGCTGGACATGGAAAGGTTTTGATAAATACAGCGAAACCATGAATAACTATATATCAATGTTCGTGTGGCATCTTTATAAACCCGGCGGGGCCGGAGGCTTTATGAACGCCGCCGCGCGGAAAATACTTTTGTGGAGGATCTCCCGCGGGGAATATTTTTACCGGCTGGATCTTCTCGTTTTCAGGCTGATAAAAAAACTGAAAAAAAAGCTTAAGAAAATATATTCCGGCGGTTTATCCGGGGATACCGGCGCGGCGGCCGAATAGCGTTCTGCCGCGCCGCGCGGCATGAATATGGCGGCAGTTAACGGAATTCAGCATACAGGAGGGGTGGCGTGATGAAAGTTACAGGCATAATACCGTCAAGGCTGGAGTCCAAAAGGCTTCCGGGGAAAGCTCTCACCGAGATCGAAGGGCTTCCCATGATAGTACATGTGTTTAAACGCGCGTCTCTGTCTTCGCGCCTTGACGAAGTTATCGTCGCTACGGACAGCGCCGCGATATTTGATACTGTGATAAAACACGGGGGGAAGGCCGTTATGACTTCTCCGGCGCACCAGACAGGTACTGACCGCGTAGCGGAAGCCGCCCGCGATATGGATTCGGGTATAATCGTGAACATACAGGGAGATGAGCCGCTTCTTGACCCGGAACATATCGACAGGGCCGTAGACCCGCTTATACGGGATCAAGGGGTTAACGTGTCTGTTCTTGTTACTCCTTACACTGAGAAGGACAGTATATCCGACATAAAGGCCGTACTGGACCTCGATAATAACATCATGTATTGTTCCCGCGCTGACCTGCCGAGTAATGCCAGGACGTGTGTTGAAACCATGTGGAAAATGTGTTTTATCGTTCCGTTTAAAAAAGATTTTCTGCTGCGGTACTCTTCCTGGGGCCAGACGCCGCTGGAAAAGATAGAATACAACGAGTACCTCCGTATCCTGGAGCGCGGCTATAAGATCAGGGCCGTTCCGGTAGACAACGCTCATATCAGTGTGGATACGCCGGATGATCTGCGGAAAGTAACGGCCATAATGGCGGACGACAAAATAAAACTGAAATATACACGGAGCTGAAATAACCCGCGCGTCTTTTCATCTCGCGCGGAGAAAAAACGAAGGGAGTTATATGAAGATACTTATAACGGGCGCGGCAGGCATGCTTGCTGACGCGATAATACCGGTACTCTTGAAGAATGGTAAACACGAGGTGATACAGACTGACGTTAACCGGCGCCTTCCTGATATCGAAGCGCTCGATGTGACCGATCCTGCCGGAGTCATGGGGCGGATAAGCGCGGTTAAACCCGATTTTGTCTTTCACCTGGGCGCCGAGACTGATGTGGATCTTTGTGAACAGGAGCCTGACAGGGCGTATATGGTGAACACGCTCGGCACGGAAAATATTGCCCTGGCGTGCGCCCAAAATAACACAGGACTCCTTTATATAAGTTCCGGAGCGGTTTTCGGAGGCGAAAAACGATATCCGTACACTGAATTCGATACACCTCGCCCTGTAAGCGTTTACGGCGACAGTAAACTCCAGGGGGAGTATATTGTGAAGGGCATTCTCACGAAGTATTTTATCGTAAGAGCGGGCTGGATGGTAGGGGGATGGGAACTGGATAAAAAATTCGTCTATAAGATCGTACGCCAGGTCCGGGAAGGTAAAAAACATCTGAAAGTGGTTTTCGATAAAGCGGGCAGCCCCACTTTCACGAAAGATTTCGCCGCTAATCTCATGAGCCTTATAGGGACCGGCCGGTACGGGACTTATCACCTCGCGAATAAAGGCGGATGCACGAGGTATGACATAGCCGTAAAAATAGTCGAGTACATGGGGCTTTCAGGCGAAGTGAGCGTGGAGCCGATAACCTCCGCTAAATTCCCGCTGCCCGCGCCGCGGGCATGTTCGGAACAAATACGGAATTATAAACTGGACCTTCTGGGGATCAATAACATGCCGAAATGGGAGGATTCTCTCAGAGAGTATATATCGGCTAACAAGGATAAAGACTGATGCCTTTACGGGAATGGAGCGCGTTTTAGATCATGTGCGGAATATTCGGTTCTATCACAGATAACGGGCTTGATGAACGCGGCCTGCGGGCGGTATCCGATATCCTCGCCCACAGGGGGCCTGATGATGAAGGAAGGGAAAGTATCGATATTAAAGGGCGGCGCGTTGACCTCGTCCACCGCCGTCTATCCATAATAGACCTTTCCGAAAAAGGGCATCAGCCGATGTATGACGAAAAAAAAGAGCGCTGCGTCGTATATAACGGTGAAGTTTATAATTTCGCTGAAATAAAAACGGAACTCGAGGAAAAGGGGTACGTATTTTTTTCGCATTCTGATACCGAGGTAATATTGAAATCGTACATGGAGTGGGGTACGGAGTGCGTCCATAAATTCAGGGGGATGTTTTCTTTCGCGGTGCTTGATAAACCGGAAGGCAAATTTTTCATATTCAGGGACCACGCGGGCATAAAGCCGCTTTATTACCATTCGAGGGGTGGTAAATTCTTTTTTTCTTCTGAACTGAAAAGTTTCATGGCAGTCGCGGGGTTTGAAAAAGAAATAGACCCTTCAGCGGTCTATCTGTACATGCTTTTCGGCTATATCCCGGGGCCGCGTACCATTTTCAGGGATACATGGAAACTCGATCCCGGGTCTTTCCTGGAAGTCGGCATGGACGGCGGGATCGTAAAAAAACAGTGGTGGTCTGCCGGTGACTATGCGACGGGACGGGGGAGTAAAGTATCGTTCCGCGAGGCGAAGGAAACCCTCAGGGAGCTATTGATAGAATCTTTCAAGTACAGGATGATAGCGGACGTACCTGTGGGGGTTTTTTTAAGCGGAGGCGTGGATTCCACGCTGATAGCGGCGCTTTTACGTAAAAACATGCCTTCAAACCTCAAGACTTTCACCATAGGGTTCAGGGAAAAAAAATACGATGAATCCGGATGGGCGCTGAAAGTTGCGGATCATTTGGGGACTGAACACACGGAATTCATCTGCCGGCCGTCCGACGCCTTCGACGTAATAAGGAATTTCCCTAAGATCTTCGATGAACCGTTTGCCGATAGTTCCGGCATACCCGCGTACATTGTGTCGAAACTTTCAAGGGCTCACGCGAAAGTCTGCCTGTCCGGAGACGGCGGCGACGAATTGTGCGCGGGGTACGACAGGTACGCCAAGATAGCCGCGCTCGAGGCGCTTTGCATGGTGCCGGGATGGGCGAGAAGGAAAATAGGGGATCTTACGCGCGGACTTGAAAAGATCCCGCTGATAAAGGAAGATAAAATATTCAAACTGAGAGCTGTGCTCAAAAGCCGCGGGTTCAGCCAGACATACGCGTCTCTGGTAAGTTACTGGAACCCGGAACAGATAGGGCAAATATTGAATAAAGACGACGGTTTTTTCAGCAGTCTTTTTCCGGACGACAATGTGAGGAAAAATTACGCCGAGCGGGCCATGCTCAGGGATTTTACGTGTAATCTGCCGGATGATCTTTTGACTAAGGTAGACAGGGCGTCAATGGCCGCGAGCCTGGAAGTCAGAGTGCCCATACTGGACAGAAAGGTCTGCGAGTATATTTTTAGCCTGCCGCTCGAATACAGATGGCGTAAGAAAATACTCAAGTCCATTCTCGCTGATTATGTGCCGGCTGAATTTTTCATGAGGCCTAAAAAAGGTTTTCGCGTGCCTGTTTACGAGTGGTTTAAAGATGACCTCAGGGCGCTTTTCGAAAACTATCTTTCGGAAGATAAATTGAACGCTCACGGCTTTTTTAACGCCCGTAACGTATCCGCCTCGCTTAAGAAATACCGGGAAAAAGGGAATGTATCGGTGCATAAACTGTGGGCGGTACTCGTATTCCAGATGTGGTATGAAAAATGGATCGAAGCGTGACAGGGAGGCGCGGCGTGTGTCTCTTAAAAAGGTCTTAACAGATCATTCCTTTGAGTTTATAATATCTATTCACTTGATCTACAGAAA
>JBDRAX010000236.1:0-8348 GCA_043823375.1 Candidatus Omnitrophota bacterium
GGTATGGGAGAGCCGCTTGATAATTATGAAAATCTCATAAAGGCGATACATGTGATCAACAGCAGAGAAGGCATGGGCATAGGGGCCCGGAAAATTACCATATCAACGTGCGGGATCGTACCCGGCATCTTGAAGCTGAAAGGCCTCGGCCTTCAGGTAGAGCTGTCCGTATCTCTCCATGCCGCCAATGACGCGTTGAGGGATGAACTTGTGCCTGTTAACAGGAAATATCCGTTGAACGCCCTGACATCCGCCTGTATCGAATATTATGAGAATACGGGAAGGGTTATCACTCTTGAATATATCTTACTGAAAGGAAAAAACGATTCCGGGAAAGACGCCAACCAGCTTATTAAAATAGCGAAAAGGATAAAAGCCAGGGTAAACCTGATAGTATATAACGCCGGCGTCAAAGGGAAGTATGAGAGGTCCGACGCGGCAACAATAGACTTTTTCGAGTCCAGGCTGCGGGCCGGAAGGATAAACGTGACAAGGCGCAGGTCAAGGGGAGAAGATATCAGCGCCGCGTGCGGCCAGCTCGCGGCCGGGGGTCTTTCCGAAAAAAAACGGGTACAGACGGCGCGGAAAAAATTTCCGGAGAAACGTGAAATATAAAATAATAGTGTTTGATATTGACGGGACTATTACGAGGCATATATCAAGCTGGCGGTACATACACGAAAAGCTGGGCCTCTGGGACGCGCTGGCAAAAAAATACCAGGACCAGTTCCTCGCCGGGAAGATAAGCTACAGAAGGTTCTGCGAGCTTGACGCCGCTCACTGGAAAGGTATGTCTGAACGTAAGATACACGACGCTTTCAGGAGCGTGAGATATTCCCGGAACGTGAAACGGGCCGTGGGTATACTCAAGAAAAAAGGGTTTAAACTGGCGGCTGTTTCCACAGGGCTCCAGTTTGCCGCCGAACGTGTCAGGAAAGAGCTTGGCTTTGATCACGTGACAGGGAACCGGCTGGTTGTCCGCCAGGGAAAACTGACAGGCGGCGTGAGGATAAATATAAGCCATGGAGCCAAGGGAAAGACGGTTAAACAGATACTTAAACGCTTCGGGTTGAAACCGGCCGAGATGATAGCTGTCGGGGATTCGGAAGGTGATATCCCGATGCTGAAAATAGCGGGATATTCAATAGCTTTTAATTCTTCAAGCGATCTCTTGTCGGGGATCGTGGATTATAACTGTGTGTCCGAAGATTTTATGGAAGTATGCGGCAGGATACTTGATGTGTCTGAAGATGCCGGCGCGCGGATAAAAAAGCGGGTTTACCCCGGGAGTAAAACAAAATAATGAACGCGTCAATAACGGAATACGCTAAAAACAACATAAAGGAGATACACGGGTTATCCGCGCGGTATAACGGGTACGGCAGGGACCATACGGAAGTACTTCTCGGCCTTGTCGGGAAACATGCCTGTGAGATAAACGGACTTTACCGTAACGGGGACGACCATTTCAGTGTTGAGGTCGGAGACCTTTTGGTCCTCTGTTATGAACTCCTGCTTGAACAGAAGAAAGACCCGGACGAAATTATGGAGATCTGTTATTCCAGATATAAAAGAAAAATAACCGAATTGATGAACGCGCGGGAAACCGCGTGATCAAAAAATAAAGAGGACGGAAGTACAGCCGTAAGGGGGAAGTGACCGGGTATGGGAAGAGAGCGGATAACCTTGAGGAAAAAAAACATTCCCAGGATCTTAAGGGAGAAAACCGGCAGGATCGGGATAAAACTTGCTTCCGGCAGGAAAAAGAAAAAATGAAAACAGCGGGAGTTGAAGTATTAAAAAAAATTGCCGGTCCTGTCTTACTGTGGCTTGCCTGTGTATACGCGTGTTCTACGGTAACAGGGGAGGAAGATATGTATTCCGCGAAAAGAGAGCGTATGGTCGAGTCCCAGCTTAAACCAAGGGGCATCCGCGATAAAAGAGTACTTCAGGCTATGGGAAAAGTTGAAAGGCACCTCTTTGTTCCCGGGGATCTTCTTGATATGGCATATGAGGATACGCCGCTCCCCATAGGGCTGGAACAGACTATCTCACAGCCTTATATCGTGGCTTTTATGACGGAAGCCGCGAAAACAAAAAAGCAGGACAAAGTCCTTGAAATAGGCACAGGCTGCGGATATCAGGCCGCTGTCCTTGCGGAGCTCGCAGGACATGTGTATACGATCGAAATACTTCAGCCGCTCGCTGATCCGGCGGAGGAAAGATTAAAAGCCATGGGATACGGCAATATCACTGTTAAATGCGGGGACGGGTATAACGGCTGGCCGGAATATGCTCCGTTTGACGCGATCATCGTGTCCGCGGCTCCTCCTGAGATCCCTGAAAAGCTTATCAAACAGCTGAAAACAGGCGGCAGGATGATAGTCCCCGTAGGGTCTTTTTTTCAGGAACTGCTTTTGATCGTGAAAACATCTGCCGGATATGAAACAAAATCTTTACTGCCTGTCAGATTCGTGCCTATGATCCACTCGAAAGAGGATCTTTAGTTAGAACCGGGACGGTTCTAACTTTAAAGTCAAACCTGTCCCCGAAATTGTGCTTAGAACTGTCCCCGCCGGAGGTATCGCGAAAACGAACAGACGGGCTTTGGTTGGCGGGTGGTTTTGGGAGTGGCTTGACGCGCCGCTTTCGCGTAAGGCCGCGCGTACCGGTTCTGAAAAGAGGACTTAGAATTTACCGTTTTGTTTGCTGTTTTGTTTTTATAATCGCGTTAAAGGTTCGGTCAGAGCCAATTTTAACTGTGTAATTTTATCTCTTAAAAATGGAAGCTATTCTCTCATGCGAAAGAGAAAACGCGTGAACGGAAACAAAAAAGCAACCATATACGCGGTTGCTTTAAAATTAGCTTTTCTTTCACCTTATAGTCTGATGAATTTAAGGGGGAGAGAAAAGCTATAAAAGACCCTGAAATCCTAAAGAACAATATTTCTTTATTTCTATTTGAAGTATATCATAAAAAAAACGAAAGTCAACTTTTTGCGGGAATATCAGAAAGTATAAATGAAAAGCATTTGTCAGGGATTCGACCGGACTGTAAGTTCTTTTACTAAAAAGATTTAATAAAAAAACAATGTTACGGGTAAGCTGAACAGGAATTTTTTTTGTTAAGAAAAAATTATGGAAATAATATTTGCCTGTAATATTCGTGTTTAATCGACATAAATAACAAATCGGAGAGTATATTATCTAATCATAAATATAATGATAGTTATACTTTAATTACACTTAGATAGTTTGCCATGCGGGATTCAATGCTGTATACTTTGGATAAAAACGGGGCACTTTTTTCTCCTTTATGCGAGGCATAAAAATGGAATATTTGATCATATCTAATGTAATTACGTTTTTTTTCCTTATCTTATTTTTGTGCAGGTGCTTCAAACACATATGTAGCACAAAAACTTTTACCAGGGTCATTGAGCATAGTAATATCGGGTTTTGCCGGTGCCGGGCAAGGGACGGCATATTGCTTGACGTGAACGCGGGTTTTATAAAAATACTTGAGCTTGACATTAAGCCGGCGGAGCTTAAGGGCCGTTCCATAAAGGAACTCGTAATACACATTGAGGAGAATAATTTTCTGATAGATCATCTCAGGCTGAGAGGAGAGATAAGGAACCGTGAGTATTTTTTTAAAACGCTGAAAGGAAAGGACAAGTGCGTATTGCTTAATTCGTATCTTGTAAAAAACACCTTTACGGATAACGAAATCGTGGAGATTGTCATAGAGGACATAACGGAAGAAAAATTTTCATATGAGAGGATGAAAGAATCCCAGGAACGATATGAGAAGCTTTTCAGGCATTCAGGGGATATGGTCATTATATGCGGCCTGGAGAATTTTGCAGTGGAGGAAGTTAACCCCGTTACAGAAGTTATAACGGGGTACTCAGGCGAGGAGCTTAAAAACGTGCCGCTTGAGGAACTGCTCCATCCGTACAGGCGGAGCGACCTGAAAGAATGCAGGAAGGATCTGCTTTTTGCCGGGGCCTCAAGAATGGAGACAGTCGTTGTATGTAAAAACGGTACCTATAAAGAAGTACTTTTGACTCTGAGCCTGGTGGAGATAAAAGAAGAAACGATGGCCATGGCGGTTGTTAAAGATGTCTCTTCTTTCGTGCACGACAGAGAAGAACAGAAACGCCGGAAAAAAGAACTGGAAGAGTTCTGGAAAGCTTCGGTGGAACGGGAGCAACGGATAAAAGATCTGCGGCTCGAGACGGAAAGGCTTAAAGGGCAGATAAAACTGTTTAAAGAAAAACATGAAGGAAGACTTTAAGAACCAGAAAACGATGTCCGGCATAGCGGAATATATACAGGACCAGAAAAAGCTCCTGTATACTTCTTTCGAGATAAGGGTTTTAAATATCCTTGTGGCTTTTGTCTGCCTGGCTGTGCTGAAGAACTTCCTGGGCATACATTTACCCGACAGGGTGCTTATGGTCTTCGGGATATGGCTCCTGACAAGCGTGTTTTATCTTGGGGTTTTCCGGCTTATAAATTTCAGGAAGATCAGAAGCCTCGAAAACGCGCACTGCAGTTATTATTTCTTTGGGGTTATTTACGCTACCGGTGTCGCGCATTATATAGGCGGCGCGGAATGGATATCTTTTTTTATTTATCTGGTGGACCTGGTATACGCGAATGTGCTGTTAAGAAGGGGCAAGGGTATGCTGGTCACCGCTTTTATCGTTTTTTCTTTTCTGACGCTTATATACCTGGAATATAAAGGCATTATCTCCCACCACAGGCAGTTCGTTCTGGAGCTGGCTTCGTATGATAGCCTGCGGTATATTTTGTGTACAAACGTCGTAGTCGTAACCACTGTTTTTGTCTTATTGTCATATAGCACAGGGCTTTTCTCTAAGATGAAAGAAGACAGGGAGAACAGGATAATAGATTCACGTAATACTTTTGAGGTCAAAACCAGGCAGCTTGAAAATATAGCGAGGGAACTGAAGAAGAAAGTAGCGGAAAATAAATATATCAAAAGAGCCGCGATGGGGTATATCGAGAAAAAAGAATTCGAACTCGCGCAGGTTAAAAAAGATCTCGAAGACCAGATATCTAAACTAAGGAAAACGCAGAAATCCATGTTTTTCATGATAGAGGACCTTAACGAAATGAGCTCACAGCTCAAAGAAGCGAGGGATCACCTGGAAGATAAAGTCAGGGAGAGAACGGAAGATCTTCTCGATATCAGCGGGAAACTGCACAGGAGTGAGAGGCTGGCTTTTCTGGGGAAACTTTCAGGAAGCGTAACTCATGAACTCAGGAACCCGCTCGCTGTTTTGAAGAACGCGGTGTATTTCCTTGAAAAAAGGTTCAAGGACGAAAATGATGAAAAAGTGGCGAGGTATATAGACATTGTGAGGAAAGAAATAAATATAATAGATTCAATAATCGATGATATAATGGGCTTTGCCAAGACACGCGCTCCGGAACTGGAAGAAACCGATATCAGGGATGTAATCGACGCGGCTGTATCTTCTATAAACATTCCGGAAATGATAAAAGTGAAAAAAGAATTTAACGAGATCCCCGTAATAAAAATAGACAAAGAACAGGTTCTGCACGCCGTGGTAAATATAGCCAATAATGCAATAATGGCAATGAACGGTAACGGGGTCCTTACTTTCAGGGCCAGTGTTGAAGATAATAAGGCGTGCATAGAGATACAGGATACAGGCCCGGGAATACCTCCCGATGAAAAAGGCCTGATATTCGAGCCCCTTTACAGCAGTAAACCCAAAGGAACGGGGCTGGGGCTGCCTATAGCAAGAATGATGGTTGAAAACAACGACGGAACCATTGAGTTCGACACGGAACTCGGTGAAGGTACGATTTTCAGGATATTACTTCCTTTGTACAGAAGAGAAAGCGCTTAAAAAATGGAAGAAAAAAAGAGAATAGTCATAGCGGAAGACAATGAAGACCTTTGTGAAATACTGGAGACCATACTCGAAAAAGAAGGGTATGAGGTCGACTCAGTGCATAACGGGTTCAGCCTTATTTCATATCTTAAAAAGGAACAGGATATAGACGTAATAATCCTGGACCTCATTATGCCGGAAAAGGGCGGCATAAGTATTTTTGACACGATACGCTCGATCTCACCCGCCTCAAAGATCATCATATATACCGGCTATACAAATTACAGGCATTCCGTATTCGCCCGGGAAGCGGACGCGTTCATCTGCAAAGTGGAAGGCCCTGAAGTCATTCTCGAAACCCTGAAACGCCTCCTGAATTGACGCGTTGGCGGAAAAATTGTCTTATTCACGGAAAAATATAGAGGATTTACGGCGATTGGGTTTTGAACAATAGAGCAATAGAAAATAGAACGAATCGAAAATCATCCACGGTCAAATCCCGTCGAATTTCGATTCTTTGCCATTTTTGGCAAAGCCAAAAATGGCGGAGAGGGGGAGATTCGAACTCCCGGGACCCGGAGGCCCAACGGTTTTCGAGACCGCCGCATTCGACCGCTCTGCCACCTCTCCGTAAGAAATGAATTGTAGCATTTTTTCGGGAGAAAACCAAGCAAATATAGCTCCGGGGAAAACGGCGCGGAAGGCCAGGGATACAAGGTTCGCCGGGCGCGGAGTTCTTTGTATATACGGATTGACAAAAAAGCTGAGAAGTGGATAATATAGCTAATGTTTGAAAAGTAATCTCAAAAAGGGTTTAATCATGGGCAGCCTCTTAAAGCATGAAAGTAGAAACGGCATAAATATTATCCGTTTGTATTTCAGTGAGATAACTCTTCAGGAATCCGAATCCATAAAAGAACAGTTGAGTGATCTGGTTCTTCCGGAAAATAAAAAGTTTATCATCGATCTTTCTAAAGTAGGTTTTGTTTCTTCATTAGTAGTGGGGATCATGCTGTTTTTTTTTAAGAAAGTGGAGGCGAACGGCGGCCAGTTAAAAATATGCGGCCTTTCCCCGGAGGCTTTTACCGTATTTCAGATAACAAAAACAGATACGATCATCAGTCTTTATCCAACGGAAGCCGAAGCTATAGAAAATTTTACCCCCTGAAATATCATATCACGGAGAGGTGCTGGAGTGGCCGATCAGGCTTGCCTGGAAAGCAAGTGTACGGTTTACCGTACCCAGGGTTCGAATCCCTGCCTCTCCGCCATTTTTCGCAAAGCGAAAAATGGCGAGATCTTGCCAAAAGGGACAAGCATGTGCCACGTCTATATTTTGCTCAATGAAGCAAAAACACGAACCTATGCAGGCGTTGCCGACGATGTCAATAAACGTCTGGCGTTGCATAATGCAGGCAGGGTCAAAGCAGCACGACCATATCGGCCATATAATATAACTCATACAGAAGAATTTGGAACACTTAAAGAAGCTATGCAAAAGGAAAAGTTTTGTAAATCAACGACAGGCCGTCGAAGAATTAAAGAAATGCGGGTTAGCCCACAATTAGCGTAATTGTGGACGTGAACCCCGAAGAATAAAGGTATCATAAATATGAGAAATTTCAGCAAAGAAGCCGAATCTTGGGATATCCCTCAACGCCATAATGAATTTCATAGCTAACGCCGGAATCGATTAAATTGCCGCAAAATTCAATTATTTTGAGCTCTCTGCCGTGTAAAATGATATATCAGCTGGGCGGTATTATAAATCACCTGCGTAATCCGGCATTCTGAGTATATCAAAAATCGGATTCGGTATTATCTCAAATTCAATGCTTATAAGCATTTTGCTTGACCACAGGGTTTAATAGCACTAAAATAGGGACTAATGCTGTTTTAAATATGGTAATACATAGTCAATAACTCCACGAGGTGTAAAATTATGGAAAACATAAAAGAGTATCTCACCGTGCCTGAAGTAGCCGAAAAACTTGGACTTACCGATGAATGGATTCGGGATTTAATACGCAAGAAGGAAATTAAAGCCGTGAAGATCGGCCAATGGAAAATCAATCCGGAAGACTTGGAAGAATTTATTAAGAGCAGGAGGAATTGCTAAGATGCCACGAAAAAAAGCTATTCAAAAAAGCTCTCGAAGTGTCGCCAAAAAGAGAGTTAATAATAAAACAAATGCGTACGAACGAATCCGCGCAATTATCGAGAACGCAAGAAACAATATCGCCCGCGCTGTTAATACTGAGATGGTTTTAGCCTATTGGCATATCGGAAAAGAAATTGTCGAAGAAGAACAGAAAGGCAAGAAGCGCGCCGGATATGGAAAGAAAACAATAGAAGATTTGTCCCATCGACTTTCAGATGAATTTGGCATGGGCTTTGATTTTACGAATTTGACGAATATGCGAAAGTTTTATTTAGCATATCCAATTCTTGACG
>JBDRAX010000237.1:0-5840 GCA_043823375.1 Candidatus Omnitrophota bacterium
CAAATACAGCGTTATCGCCGATGTCAATGATGTCTTTCCATGATCTACGTGCCCTATTGTACCAATGTTTAAATGCGTCTTTGTTCTTTCAAATTTCGCCTTGGCCATTATTCCCTCCTGAAATTTTAATAATAAATATAATTACTATTATAGTTCAACATCAAGACTAAGATCCGCTCCTATCAACAATCTTCGCCATTATATCCCTAGGCACTTCTTTGTAAAAAGAAGGCTCCATTGTATACGTTGCGCGCCCTTGTGTCAAGCTTCTTAATGCGGTTGAATAACCAAACATCTGCGCAAGCGGCGCAGCACCCGTAATTATCTTGGTTGTTCCCTTCTGCTCGATGTTCTCGACCTTGATCCGGCGCATATTCATATCACCTATAACATCGCCGACATAATCGTCCGGGGTCGTTACTTCAAGTTTCATTATCGGCTCCAAAAGAATAGCCTGCGCTTTGCGCATACCCTCTCTTAACGCGATAGATGCCGCGTTGCTGAAAGCAAATTCAGAGGAATCCACGTCATGATAGGAACCATCGTAAAGTACAACTTTAATATCAGTTACCGGGTACCCCGCCAGTACTCCTGTTTTTGCCGCGTTTCTTATGCCGGCTTCGATCGGTTTAAAATACTCTCTCGGAATTGATCCGCCTTTTATCTCCTCTTCAAAAACAACTCCTTCACCCGGCTCCGACGGGCCAAGTTTAATTTCAACATGTCCGTACTGCCCGTGACCACCGGTCTGCTGGATGAACTTCCCTGTTGCCTCAACGGACTTCGTTATTGTTTCACGATATGCTACCTGTGGATTACCTACATTAGCACCGACCTTAAATTCACGCTTAAGTCTGTCAACGATTATTTCCAGATGGAGTTCTCCCATACCACTTATAATCGTCTGCCCGGTTTCTTCATTATAGTTGACTTTGAAGGAAGGATCTTCGTTCTCCAACTTTCTAAGCCCCATACCAAGCTTATCCTGATCAGCTCTTGTCTGCGGCTCAATCGCCATAGAAATAACCGGTTCAGGATAATCAATTCTTTCAAGCGTGATCGGATTATTTTCGTTACACAAAGTATGCGCGGTTGATGTATTTTTTAATCCTACCACCCCTACGATCTGTCCCGGTCCGCTTGACTGGATTATTTCGCGCTGATCCGCATGCATCTTAACGATCTTACCGATTCTTTCCTTAGTAGCGGTTGTCGTGTTGTACACATATGTTCCCGCTTCCAGCTTCCCGGAGTATATCCTTGTAAACGTGACTGTTCCCACAAACGGATCATTCATAACTTTATATGCGTACGCACATAGAGGAGCATTTTCGTCAGGCACTATTTTAACTTCTTCGTTTGTTTCCGGATTAATAGCTTTCGGAGCTTTCACATCTTCAGGCGACGGCAGATAATCACAAATCGCGTCAATAGCTAATTTAATGCCTTTGTTCCGTAAAGCTGACCCGCAAAGCACCGGGACAAACAGGTTCCTGTTCGTTGCCCTGCGAATAAAGGCTTTCAGCTGATCCGGGTATATCCCCTTATCCATCAGATACATCTCTGCCACTTCATCGTCAACATCCGCTAATTTCTCGATAAGATTATGCCGCCAGTGGCTTGCGACATCTTTCATATCTTCCGGGATATCCTGTTCCAGCAGTTCTCCAAGATCTCCCTGTTCACCAAACATATACGCTTTGCATGTGATCAGATCAATAATTCCCCGGAAATCATCTTCTTTCCCTATCGGTATCTGTATAGGGTTAGCATTGGCTCCCAGTTTTTTGTGCATCTCGATCAACACACGAAAATAATCAGCTCCCACTCTGTCAACTTTGTTTACCAAGGCGATTTTTGGAACTTCGTAATGGTCCGCCTGCCTCCAGACCGTTTCTGTCTGGGGCTGTACACCGCCTACCGCGCAAAAAACAACCAAGGCCCCGTCAAGAACCTTTAGCGACCTCTCTACCTCAATCGTAAAATCTACATGTCCCGGCGTATCAATAATGTTGATTTTATTTTGTTTCCAGTTGCAGGTTGTAACAGCGCTGGTAATTGTAATTCCCCTTTCCTGCTCCTGCTCCATCCAATCCATTACAGCGGTACCATCATGGACTTCCCCCATACGATGTATTTTACCGGTATGAAAAAGTATCCTTTCAGTAGTAGTTGTCTTACCCGCGTCAATGTGCGCTATAATCCCGATATTTCTCAAATCTTTAATATTTTCCATAATACTGTTCTCTATTCTTTACTTTCTTCTGTTAATGTTATTTTCTACCATTTGTAGTGCGCAAACGCCTTGTTTGCTTCAGCCATTTTATGTGTATCTTCTCTTTTCTTGATTGTTGATCCCTCTTTTTTGTACGCGCTGATTATTTCCGTGGCCAGTTTTTCATCCATAGGCTTCCCCTTCTGCTGTCTGGCATAATCCCTTATCCAGCGCATCGCCATAAACTGTCCTCTTTCAAGTTTAACCTCAATCGGCACCTGATAAGTCGCGCCGCCTATCCTGCGCGATTTCACTTCCAGTAATGGACGGGCGTTATCTACGGCGAGCATAAATACTTCCATAGAATCTTTGTCTTTAATCTTTTCCTTGATACTGTCCAGCGCCTTGTAAACTATCTGTTCCGCGATAGATTTTTTACCGCGCATCATCACCATATTGATAAATTTACCAAGCACTCTGCTTTTATACTTTGGATCCGGCAAACTCTCTCTCTTTTCAGCTCTACGTCTTCTCATGGTTCTTTCTTCCCTTTTATATTATTGTTTTGGTCTTTTTGCCCCATATTTTGATCTCCCTTTTCTTCTGGCCTCAACGCCAGAAGCATCAAGAGTTCCACGTATTATATGATATCTTACGCCCGGAAGGTCCTTTACCCTGCCGCCTCTTATCGTAACAATAGAGTGTTCCTGAAGGTTATGTCCCTCACCAGGAATATACGCTGTTACTTCCATCCCGTTAGTTAAACGTACCCTGGCGACTTTCCTTAAAGCAGAGTTAGGTTTTTTGGGCGTACGGGTTTTAACCTGCAGACAAACTCCCCTTCTCTGCGGACAACCTTTAAGAGCGGGTGAATCGCTTTTATCCTTTACCGCTTTACGACCTTTCCTTATCAGCTGATTTATTGTAGGCATAGCTTTCCTTTTCCTTGTTTAGTATTTATTCAGTATCCTCAGAACTATTCACATTTATTTCTTTTTCAGCCTTATCGCTGTCATTTGACTTAAGTATTTCTCTGTCGAGCCCGATCTTGCGGTGATCTATATAGCCGGTACCTGAAGGGATAAGGTGCCCCATGATTATATTTTCTTTTAATCCTGCCAAACTGTCAATTTTTCCTGTGGATGCCGCTTCAGTCAGTATACGTGTTGTTTCCTGAAAGCTTGCCGCAGATATAAAGCTCTCGGTCGTAAGTGAAGATTTCGTTATCCCCTGCAATACGGGCACAGCCGCCGCGGGTTTTTTCTTTTTCTTAATCATCTCTTCGTTCATTGTACGGAAGGTATTCTTATCTACTTTGTCTCCGTCAAGGAATTCCGTATCCCCCGGGTCTGTTATCTTAACATTACGCAGCATTTGTCTTACGATAACTTCAATATGCTTATCATTGATTTGTACTCCCTGCAGACGATATACTTCCTGCACCTCATTCAGCAAATACTCCTGAAGTTTCTTTTCCCCTGAAACTTTTAAGATATCCTGCGGAACAACAGGGCCGTCTACAAGCTGTTCCCCCGCGGTAACACGATCACCGCGATACACATTGAGATGCTTACCATGCGGGATTACATATTCCTTGCGCATGCCTCCTTCACTCTCAATGATTATCCGTTTCTGACCTTTTTTAGTTTCTCCGAATTCCACAATACCGTCTATTTCACTTATTATGGAAGGATCTTTCGGTTTTCTTGCCTCGAAAAGTTCAGCTACGCGGGGCAGACCTCCTGTAATATCCTTAGTTTTTGATATCACGCGGTGAGTTTTTGCCAAAACGTCTCCGGCGAGAATAGACTCCTTATCATTTACGATTATGTGCGCCCCTACAGGAAGAGGATATATGGCTTCAACTTCATTCTTATCGTTAGTAAGAAGTATCTGCGGATGGTAATCACCTTTCTGATCAATTATGACCCTGTTACGCGCGCCTGTGACCGCATCCCTTTCAATCTTCATTGTCAGGTCTTTTTTAATATCCTCGAATTGCACTTTACCGGCAATTTCCGCAAGAATAGGTACGATATATGGATCCCATTCTGCATATTTCTGTCTTTTTTTCACAACCGATCCGTCAGGAAAAAATAAACTAGACCCCTGTGGTATTGTTTGTCTTTCGATTTCTCTGCCGTCAGCCTCATTAATGCTTATTTGCCCATTGCGGTTAAGTACTACAAAAACTCCGGGCTGCCTGCTTTCCACATACCGCAGATTATGATATTTTATAAATCCGTCTTCCTTACTTTCAAAAAAGGACTGTTCAATTATTCTGCTGGCAGTACCCCCGATATGAAATGTTCTCATCGTAAGCTGTGTACCGGGTTCACCTATCGACTGCGCGGCTATAATACCTACGGCTTCACCCATTTCAACTATTTTCCCAGTCGCCAGATTCTTCCCATAACATTTAGCGCATACTCCCTTCCGGGACTCGCATGTAAGAACACTCCGTATGCGTATTTTTTCGATGCCGGCTGTTTCTATCCTCTTCGCGTGGTCTTCAGTAATAATTTCACCGGATCTTACAATCGCTTCATCCGTTATAATGTCGACAATGTTATCAAGAGCCACACGGCCCGTAATACGCTCCGCCAGCGAAACAACTACTTCATCACCTTCTATAATAGCTATCGCGGATATCCCGTTCATAGTACCGCAGTCATCCTCACGTATAATAACATCCTGCGCCACGTCCACAAGTCTGCGTGTCAGATACCCGGAATCCGCCGTTTTAAGCGCAGTATCCGCCAATCCTTTACGCGCTCCATGGCTTGAAATGAAATATTCCAATACAGTAAGGCCTTCACGAAAATTTGCCGTTATCGGAGTTTCTATAATTTCACCCGACGGTTTCGCCATAAGTCCTCTCATCCCCGCAAGCTGTCTGATCTGCTGACGAGACCCCCTGGCGCCTGAATCAGCCATCATAAATACCGGGTTAAAACTGTCAAGATTTCTGAATACCATGCTTGACACATCTTCTGTAACATGAGTCCATATGTCTATTATTTTGTTATATCTTTCTCCATCGGTAATAAGCCCTCTCTGATACTGGGACTGGATCTTTTCGACTTCCGCCTGCGCCACCCCCAGCTTCGCTTTTTTCTCAGGGGGAACCGCTACATCAGCCACAGCCATAGACGCTCCAGACAATGTCGATTCTTCAAAACCCAGTTTTTTAAGTCTGTCCAGTAGCTCAACCGTCTCCTTATGCCCTTTTAGAGCGTAACAGTCAGAGATAACCTGGCTGACCTTCTTTTTGTTCATTGGTTCATTATAGAACATCATTCCTTCCGGCAATATGTCATTAAAAATAACTCTTCCCACAGTTGTCTCGACAAAAGAATCTACTATATCAAATTTTGGACAATTCTCATTTTTGCAGACAAATCCTGACTCTGTCTTAGACTTTTCTCTTGCGCACTCAAAGCATTTCGGCGCGGGAGATACTTCTCTGCCGAGCCTGAGCTTGATCTTGGCAAGTTTATCCACTTCTTCATTCTGATATGCCATTATTACTTCACTGACATTTGAAAAAACTTTTCCTTCTCCCCTGGCTCCGGGTTTTAATTTCGTAATATAATACGCCCCAAGGACTATATCCTGCGATGGT
>JBDRAX010000238.1:0-4642 GCA_043823375.1 Candidatus Omnitrophota bacterium
TTATTCGATCTTTCAGCGTCTTTAAGCAGGCGCGCTATACCGGCTATTTTAAAATTTTCATATGAACTGTTTTCGATCTCCTCCCCGGCCAGGTTAACGAGCCTCCCGGTTTTTCCTGTATAGAAAAATATTTCCGTTTCCATGATTTCCTTTGAAAGCTTATCGCTCCAGGAGGCTTCTAAGACCGGTTCTTTGTCTTTTTCGCCGTAAAGGGCGTCCCGCGCTTTATCCAATTTTAAAGTCATGTCTCTCTCGTCGGAAGACGATCTCGCGCTCTCTATAAGCCGCTTGACATAAAGCCCGCGTTCATCCTTTAATACCGCGCGCGTACGGGAAAGCGCCATGGATATCCGCGCGTGTTCAGCCCCACGGGATATGCCTGCCGCGTTTTCCAGGATCTCCCGGCACCGGCTGAGATATTGGACGCGTTTTTCAATATTTCCGCCCATAAAAACCTTTTCAAGGAAATAAGCTCTATAATTCTCGCGGTAATCCGCGAGAAGGCTGTTTATCCTGTCAACCGCCTCTTTCCGGGAATACGCGCCCCTGCGCCCAACATATCCCGGGTCGGGAGGAAAACCGGGCTTATATAGATGGAATAGTACCGCAATCAGTACGAACACGATCAAAGCATTGACCCCGTAAACGATGAGCGCCGGAATTATGTGTTCAATAAGCGCGCCGAAGATGAGTGTCATAATATTTCCGTGAAGTAAATATACGGGAAGGTCCGAATAAGTGCCGCGTAGCCCGAGGATGTGAAAGATTTCATGCGAATAGTATAAGTACTGCGCGGGCGCGGGGCGTTCGGACATGTCCGGTTTACGGACCGAGAGATTCCCGTCCGTGTCCACGTCCGCGAGAGCCCGCCCTTCGGAGTCACGGGCTTTCTGAAACTGAGATATGAGAGACGGCCCCGCTCTTAAAGGCGCTATTTTACTAAAAATTGCCCGGAACCACGTAAATACGCCTATCCGTATATCCAGGAACTGGGCGAGATAAATACCGGCTGTCATAAAGAAAAAACCGGAGTAATACGCCGCGCGAGCCGGGTCAGACCCTATGGTAAGAGCTATATAAGGCGCAAGGACAGCGAAACTGCCGAAAAGTAAAAACGCCGAGAATGATCCCAGGGCGTCCACGGGATTTTTCTTTCCTTTCGACGCGCGTAATACCCGGACCTTCAATTTCAGGCGCGATTTCTCAAGCCAGCTCCCTCCCGCGTATTCGAGCACGGACAATATCTTTTCAAATTTTTCAGGGCGCTTTTCCTTTGTTTTTTTAAGATTCATCGAATATCCGATCGCCATGCGCCTCAGGGTTCCAGGATCCGCGTTGTCATTTTTAAGCATGATCAGTATTTCAAGAGTGTCATCCGATACGTCGCCTGAGGCGATACTTTCCATTATAGCGGGAATACGCGTTTTTCTCGCTTTCGCGAGCGCTTCTTTTATTTCTTTGCTCGTTATAAAAAGATCCGTCCTTAGTCCGAGAAAATTTTTCAATACCTCTATCGCTTTCATGATATCGTTATGATCAGCGCTCTCGCGGATATCCGCCCTCGCGGACAGAACCATGTTAAGTTCAAGGGCCTTCTTTATTTCTTCTTCCGTCACGGAAAACATTTCGTCATTTTTATACACATTAAGTTTACGGATAGCGTCCTCTATCTGACGGGATCTATCTCCTTTTTTCAGGTAATCGCGGTCATCCAGCGCCGCTTTTATGAGCCGCCTCGCCTCTTTTATTATCCTGCCCGAAGATACGATCTTTTCAGCGCGTTTTACAACTTCGTTATCCGCGTTGAATTTCTTCAATTTCGCCAGCGCGGCCTCTCTCTCGCCGCCGCCTGAACTCTTATCGTTAAATACAGCCGCCGCTTCACTTAAGGCTTTCTCTGAAGCTTTTTTACGGAAAGCCAGAAAATCCACGCCCCGCGCTCCTTTATTTTCCAGAAATATCAAAGCCTCGAACATGCTGTCTGAAGTAGACCCCGCTTCTCGCATAACCGCTTCAGCGCGGAGTATATCCTGCGCGAGTTTTATCCTCTCATCGAGCTGAAACATCTTAGTCAGATAATCATGGTCCAGAGACGGCCCGAATATTTCGAATTTACTCCGCGCGCTCAGGAGTTCATGGATGTCCGCCTCGGGCCTTTTAAGCACTTCTTCGGCTTCAAGTAAAGCGGCGGAAGCTACCTTTAGCGCAAGCCCGATGTGATCTATCCCGCTTATATCATTGGCCTTCAGCCACTTGAACGCTTCAAAATAAACGGAAAAAGCGAGTCCCGGAGTATCAAGGGCGCGCAGTTTTTCCAATACTTCCACTTGTCTTTTTCTCGCCAGCACTTTTTTAATGCCCTTTTCCTCTATCCAGCCGTTCCGCGCGAGGATATCAAGCCCCGCCTGTATTTCATCGGCCGTTTTCCCCCTGAAAGCCGCTTTCCGCGCCGAGGCCGCGGCGCGCCTTGAAGGCAGCATTTTAAAAGACGCCCATATCGCCATAAGAACCGAGAGGATCATCCCGATCAGCGATAGAAAAAGGCTTATGATCGACCACCTGTTTTCCTTAACATGTTTTTTTACGGCAAGCCTCACCTTATCCGCGGCTTCGCCGGATTTATGTTTTTCCAGCGCGTTATCGATTTTGTAACATTTCATGGTGAACTTAAACAATATATCGTCCAGCGCGGACTCTTCTTCTTTTACTTCTCCGGCGGCTGACGCGCCCCTGACATCCGATGCCCCGATATCGGGAGATCCGCTGTCACGCGGCGCGGCAAAAGGCGCGGCGCCTTTATTCTGCTCGCGCGGAATATCTCTCTGGCAGGCCAAACCGGATAATGACAGAAATAAAACTATTAATAAAGTAAATATGGAAGGAGTAATGATCTTACGCGTTTTTTCAAGGCTCTTTACGCCCCGGAGGCCCGGAGTTTTGAAATCAAACTCATCGAACGAATCAATGAGTTTGAGAATATCCTTTTCGATTTCAGTGAGCTCCCGCGCCTTATCTTCAAGCGCCTTTTCCGCGGCTTTAAGCCCCGCTCTATGTGCCGGGCTCGAAGCCAGCCAGGCTGTTTTGAGGTCAAGCACGGCTATATCCACAAGGCATTTTTCAGCTTTTTCGCATAACAGGCTTAATTTCTCATTAAACTGATCTTTCCCGGAGGCGGAAAGTCGTTCATAAAAAGCTCGGGCCGCGGTTTCTTTAAAAACAGTTAAGAACATAAAATCTCTTAAGAATGATCCATGTTCTGTCGCGCCGGGCATCGGGTCCCACCCGAAAAAAACGCCTAATTCCCGCGTAAGATTTTCTTCATTCTCAGCCGAAAAAAGCTTTTCAAGACGCTCGCCCGTTTTTCCCGCTTGCAGGATTTTTTCCGCTTTTGAAATCTCCGCGCCGCGCGGCTCATGTACTATCTCAAGATTGAGCCTTTCTATCCGGAGATGCCCGTTTTTACCTGAAATCCATATCCGGGCCAGGGCTTTATAAAAAGCGTCCTTATTGAATAGATCCATACCCCGGGCCACAAGGCTCCTCCCGGCTTCAAGGAACAACCTGTCAAATATTTCCTTAATCCGCGGCCTTGAGGCTTCGAGTTCATTTCTGACTTTTTCGACAGACCCTCCGGGCGAAAGAACGCGGAATATTTTACGTATGCCGCCCGCTTTGCCTTGGGCTTCTTCAAGTTTTTTAAGCTTCACGGACAATTGTTCGGTTATTTCTTTTCTCCCGGCCAGAAATAGCGCCGTATTTCGCGGCACATCAAGATAAAAATTTTCTTCCCCGTTAAGCCCCTCAGCGTTTTTCTCTTTTTCCTCCAGCGCCTTGTGCCTCGCGTCAGCCTTTTCTGAAAGATCCCCGGCCCCGAACCCGTGAGACGCTATGGCCGATACTGCCAAAGACCGCTCCTCCATAAGCATTCGGCCGGAAGCAAGTTTATCAAAAAGCTCAGGCGTTATTTCCGCGCCTTTATGTTTTTTCTCCTTTTCAAGAAAATTGATGTAATATTCCAGTTCATCAGCCGTATATTTAAAGAACCCGGCTTTAAACGCTACGCCTGACTCTTTCAATACTTTAAGTATATCCCGGGGATCCTGCTCTGAAAGGAGTATACCGGCCGCGTCTTCATCGGATATTTCCGTCCTGTAATCGCTTATAAAAGCGAGCCTTTCTTCTATCCGGGCTTTCAAAGCCATGAGAGTTTCCGGAGAATCCACACGTATCTCCGCGCTATTACCGAATAGATCTACTCCATACTTTTTCAGAGCGTAATCCTTCAAAAAATCCGTGTATTTACCGGATAGAAAATATCCGAACATTTCAGAAGTCATAATGTCCAGATCATATCCGCCTGATAGTAAAACAGGGATCGTCTTTTTTATGATTTTATTGTCCGCATCCGCGCAGGCGCTCAAAAGAGGGGCTTTAAGGCTTATCGTGAATTGCTTCAGGACACGCGCTTTTTCCTCCAGATCCTTATCCGGAGAAGTTACAAGAAGATCCCGCGTTCCTTCCTCCCCGAGATCCATACCGGCGTCGTCAAAAAGTTTTATTCTTTTCTCCATTAAACCTGTGATAACGTCAAGATCAAGGCCCGAATTGGCAAACCCGTAAAAATTCACGGGATCCACTTCAA
>JBDRAX010000239.1:0-3955 GCA_043823375.1 Candidatus Omnitrophota bacterium
GCCTTTCCACAAAAACTTTCGCGCCATATTCCGTAAAATGGATATCGTCAAATAGTATCCCGTCGTCGTCCTTTAGCTCCCGGCCGAAATCGTAAACAAAACATCCGTCCGCGGGGGATTCCAGCGATCTTATCTCACGGTTAAGCTTTTCCATATACGGCCCGTACAATCTGCTTACCATCTTTTGCGTTACAAAAAGAACGGGTATTTTCCTGTCTTTGCATATAGCGGCAAAATTTTTATATCTCGACAATATAAAATCCCATTCCCTATGGTTTATTCTTTCCAGGCCTTTTTTTATTTCCTTTAGCTGCTTCTGCTTATTCATTTTATAGACGTACATCAGTATGTTCGAATATTTTGTATTCAAATACCGCGAATACAGGACTTTCCCGAAGTAGGAAAACTTCGAGAAGAACAAAAGCCTCTTTGAAAAACTATCGAACACAAGAGACCGCATTACATTCGCATAATCAGGGGCCACGCTATCTTCGCCCAGGTCCCCGTTTATAAAAGGCGCGAAATCCGTCTTGCCGTGATAGACTATGACAAGCCTTGGCTTCAACACATCGACCCATGCCGAGAACCTTATCAGGCTTTGATAACTTGTCCATCCGCCGAATGCGGCGTTAATGACCTTAAGGCCATTCTCATAACCGCCGTCTTTCAATCCGCATTCAAGCATATGCGGCCAGGTAGAACTGTTTCTCTCTATGAAGTTGCAATATGTAGAGCTGTCCCCGGCGCAATATATGACCGTTTTTTTGCCGTCAAGCCCCGTAAAGTCATCACCGCTCCTAAAACCGTATTTATTATGTATCTTTTCCCCGAAAATGTTCTTAAAATCCGGGTTGGAACTGTACCCGAGAAAAGGATCCTCAAAATATCTGGACGAAAATGTGCCGATATCATTTTTTCTCTTCATAAAAAAAGATATGTTCCTGTATACAAAATACGCCATTACTTCTATAAGCACCAGCCCGAAAAAAACCGCTATTATCCAGATCATGTTCCCACCGTTCTATCTGCCCATTCTAATGGTCTGAACATTAAAAGGGGCGCAATTTTTCATATAATCAGTGTTTTCTTTTAAGAACTGCCGTACCGAAATATGTTCTTTATACATTTTTTTCCTGAAAGGCCATGCCAGGAGTTCCACAAATCTTGTAAGAAATAATTTCTTATCCTGCCTGCAATTTATCGCCATGGACACGACCGGCGCTATTACATACCTGAGGTTATAAATGAACGGGCAACTATAAAACATAGTATAAAACCCCTTGTCCTTTTTCTTCCGTTTCAGAAGTATCTGAACGGCGTTCCAGGCCAGTTTCCAAACGGAGACACGCGGATAATCGCGTTTTTTATAATAATTGTGGTAAGCGGACCAGCATATACACCTGACCCAGCCCTGAACTATGAAGTAAGGATAATCCGTAAGGTTCAACTGTTTTATTGAACCGCCGCCTTCGTTTGAAACCCTTATCAAATATTTTTCCTCGTCCTCGGGCCTTTTCCCGAGGAACCCGCGATATCTGGCGTATTCATATACCGGCGCCCCGGGAAGGGCTACTAACAATTTCACGGTCAGGGTAGACAATTGCGGCAGGAATTCCGTTATGCGCTGGGCAAACCTGGAAGTCTCCTCTATCGTCTGGTATGATTCTCCCGGCATCCCGACTATGAACGCAGGTGAGGTACTGAGCCTCATTTCGTGCATCCATTTTGCCACCTGTTCGTTCAGGGCCGCGTCTGATTTTTTCTCTATCACTTTAAGCATGCGGTCGCTTCCGGACTCGAAACCGTACTGGATAGCGCAGCATCCGCTTTCCTTTAACCCCTTCAGAAGTTCGGGATTCATGTTCTCACAACACACCCCCTGTATCCTGTAAAGCATACCCAGCGGCTTTATTTTCTCAATAAATTCTTCGGTCCATTTCTTTGAGGCGCCGAAATTTTCATCGCCAAAAGATATAAATCCCACGTTGTAAGCTTCCTTAAGATACTGTATGTATTTTATGACCTTATCGACCGGGAAGATCCTTATTCCATGGTGAGCCCTGTGGCAAAACGTGCAGTGGTGTATACAGCCTCTGGAGGTAACGATTATGGCCAGTTTGTTTTTAGCGGGGTCTTTCCCGAATATCCTGCCGTCGGCCTTGAACTCGTTAAAATACAACTCCACCTCCTTGACATCAACGATATAGTTGTTTATATCCGAATATTCCTTGACGATCCCATAATCAGGATACTGGATCTCATCGACAGAAAGCGGTTTTTCATAACCGGTAAAGATCACATCGTTTTTACCGTTCTTAAAACAAAGGCCTCTTATGTTTTTTAACGCCTCTTCATCTATCTTTCCGCCGTTTGACGATATGTATTTTACCAGGTTGACCATTATCTTTTCGCCTTCGCTTATAACGCAAAAATCCACATCGGTAAATTTCAATATTATCTCGCTTGCCGCCGTAAGCCCTCCGCCCAGCACTATTACGGTATCGGGCGAGACCGAACGTATAAGAGAGGCCAGTTCCTTGACCGCGCAGTAAGCGGTGGACACAATGGCGCTTATCCCGACAACATCGAACTTGTTCTTCTCAAAATACTCTTTTATCCGTGATACGGAAGGACGTTTACCGTCTATATCGAAAAATTCCGCCGTGTACCCGGCAGACCTCAAAGCCTGTATGATGACAAGCGGGGCGATAGGAGAGAACTTTGTCCTTTTATCGTCACTCTGCTGCGCTATGTTACAGATACTGATCCTCATAATACCTCTTAATTTACCTGTTTTGCCGAAACAAACGGGACATCATATTCCGAACTCACCGTAAAGAATTTCTCATATTCAACCGGGCTAAGCGGTATCCCGTTCTTAATCCTGTCCGCATAAGCGCTATTTTCGGGATCTCCGGCCACCTGAATAGGGATATCCTCCGACATGCGGGGTTGATTCCGTATCTCGTTTATCATCTCCGAAAGGCGTTCCTTGAACACCTCTTTATCCTGAAAACAATCGATCCTCATCGCGATAAAATATTGCCCCAAATTCCTTTTCTGGCTCATAGGCGCCTTGAACATCTTCGGGATGTGAGGCCCATACGGCATGCCTGTCAATAAACTGCACAATATTTCAATGGCAAGGCTAAGCCCATATCCTTTATACGCACCTATGGGCATTAAAGACACGACCTTCATAGGGTCTATGGTCTCTACCCCGTTCTCATCCGCGCCCACACCGGGAGGGACATCGCATTTACATTCGGCCAATTGCTTTATCTTGTTAAAAGACAGAACGCTCGTGGCCATATCAAGACAAAAAGGATTTTTTTCCTTGCAAGGCGCGGCAAAACATATAGGATTGTTCCCGAGAAAAGCCTTCTTCCCCGCATGCGTTCTTACAAGGGCATCGGTATTGGTAAAACTCATGCCGATCATATCGTGCCGCGCGATCTCAAGCGCGTAATAAGCAGCCGCGCCGAAATGGCTGGAATTACAAACAGCTACATGGCCGGTCCCTGCTTCCCGGGCAAGTTTTACGGCCTTTTTAGCCGCTTCCATACCCGCGGCGTGGCCAAAAGTGTTGTCCGCGTCAAGTATACAGGTAGAAGCCGATGTATCTTTAAAAACATACTTGGGATCAGGGTTTATCCTGCCCTTCTTGACACCTTCCAGGTAATGCGGGATAAGCCTTACGCCGTGCGAATCCACACCTCTTAAAGAAGTCTGGACCAGTCCCTCGGTCACGTATGCGGCCACATCGCTCCTCACGCGCGCCTTTACCAATACTTCATTTATGAACCTTCTCAAAAATTCCGCGGGTAAGCGTTTGTCTTTCATTATTTATTGATCTCCATTAAGACGGGCTGGCCGTCGATTCCGACTTCTTCCAGGATGACACCCGGCAATCTACTCTCATGGGCCATTCTGTTCGCAAAGAACTTATTAGAAT
>JBDRAX010000240.1:0-4078 GCA_043823375.1 Candidatus Omnitrophota bacterium
AGGTTATACAGCATGAGTTCGGCCTGTGAAAAAGGCGGGATTACTCCGGATCTGGCGATAAGGTTACTTGACGCCGCTTCTATGCTTGATCCTGATAATGTTGATATCTATATGAGAAAATACGCGTTTATAAGGCAAATGATAAAAAAGGAAAAAGGGCATCGTAACCGAAAACTGCTAAAAAAAGAGCTCCATATACTTAAAAAGTGCGTAAACCTTTGCCCCACAGTACCGGAATATCATTTTTATTACGCGCTTACCCTGAAAATAATGAGTCCAGAGCCTAATGATATGACACGCGGCCTTATTTTGTCTGAACTTGAAAAAGCATATTCATTGAAACCGAACAGCGATTTTTACCGTAAAATTTATGAAAAATATAGTAAGAGTTTACATAATACGGCCTGATTAGCTTTTTTGTTACTTTCTCCGCTTGTGGAAGGGGAATGCTGTTTCGCGTAAGATGTAAAAATCTTGTAGTTGGTATCGAAAAACTGTATAATAAATAAATCAATTTTTCAGCAAATAGTTGTATTGTATGGGTTTGAAGTTTTTATTCCTTTCATATCCTGAGACGGAGCCGGTGCTCCGTGAAGTATGTTCACTCCTGATGAATGTTAAAATAGCGGCTGAAGAAGCCGGCTGTGTTATTTCAGCTATGAGGAGTTCTTATAAAAAATAACTGTGTTCTGTGGGAGACTCGGATAGGATGGCGAATCTTCAGATACGCGGTTTACAAATCAAGGACAAGAAAATGAGTAAGCTGAAAATTAGTAAAAGGACTGAATGCGTGACTCAGTCGGAGATACGCAATATGTCGATCGAGTGTGACCGTGTCGGGGGGATCAACCTTTCTCAGGGGATAGTTGATACTGAAGTCCCATCTGCCGTGAGGCTCGGCGCTCATAACGCTATTGAGGCGGGGGTGAATACTTACACGCGGTATGACGGATTGAAGGAGCTGCGTAAGGCGATCTCATCCAAACAGGAAAAATTTACGGGGCTTGGATATGACCCTGAAAACGAAATTATAGTAAGCAGCGGGTCTACGGGCGCTTTATATTGCACGTGCCTCGCGCTATTGGAGCCGGGTGATGAGGTTATAGTGTTTGAGCCGTATTACGGCTATCATATCAGTACATTGGCCGCTACGGAAGCGGTCCCTGTATTTGTGAGGCTTAACCCTCCGGATTGGACATTTTCAAAAGAAGATGTCGTGAGTAAAATTACTCCCCGGACCAGGGCCATAATCGTTAATACACCCGCTAATCCCTCCGGCAAAGTTTTTTCCCGTGGAGAACTGGAAACGCTTTCGGATATCGCTAAAAAATATGATCTGTTTATTTTTACTGATGAGATATATGAGCATTTTGTTTACGGAGATAACATCCATATACCTCCCGCCGCTATAGACGGAATGAGGGAACGGACTATTACCATATCCGGGCTTTCAAAAACATTCAGCATTACGGGATGGCGCATAGGGTATACGCTTTGCGATAAAAAATGGGCCAGGGCCATAGGGTATTTCAACGACCTTGTTTATGTCTGCGCGCCTGCCCCACTGCAGATAGGTGTCGCGGAAGGGCTTTTGAAACTGGACCGAGGGTATTATGATTCCCTGAAAGACGAGTATTACGCCAAGCGCGAACTGATATGCGGAGCGCTTAAGGCCGCGGGTATAGAACCATATGTACCTCAGGGGGCTTATTATATACTGGCAGATATGACAGTGATCCCGGGTGAGAACAGTAAAGAAAAAGCGATGAATTTTCTTAAAGAAACAGGTGTGGCGACAGTCCCGGGCGAGGCTTTTTATCATGATGATTCGGGAGAATCACTGGCCAGGTTCTGTTTCGCGAAAGAGAGATCGATCCTTGATCAGGCTTGTGCCCGGATAAAACAAATAGTGAAATAGTGAGATCGGAGATCGATAAAAGTAAGGGTTGAGAATAACAGGAAAGTGTCTATGGGAATCAAAGATATCATATCAAAAAGCAGGCGAGTAGTGATAGTACTGGCGCATATGGTTCTTATCGCGCTCGCTTATTTCCTCGCTTTTTATGTGCGGTTCGAGTTTAAAATGCCTAAAGAGTATACAGGGCTTATTCTGTCGACTTTACCGGGCCTCTTGTTTATCAAAATGACGGTGTTTTATTATTTCGACCTGTATTCGGGGCTGTGGCGTTATGTCAGTATGGAAGATCTTTGGAAAATATTAAAAGCGAATGTGATCTCCACTATGATCTTTGTACTGGGGATAGTTTTTTTCAGGGGGCTCTGGGGTTTCCCGCGGTCAATATTTGTGCTGGACTGGGGGCTGTGCGTGGGCTTTGTGGCCGGGATACGTTTTTTTAACAGAGGGCTAAGGGAAAGGTTCTCTCCTGTTTCAGGCAGTAAGACAATTAAATCGCTCATTATCGGAGCGGGTGAAGCAGGCATACAGGTTTTTAAGGACCTTTCGAAAAATACGGATCATGATATTGTGGGTTTTATTGATGATGACGCGGCCAAGAAAGGTATGACCATTTGCGGTAAGAAGATCTTAGGCGACAGGACGGAGATATCGAAATTCGCGGAAAAGTATGACATAAAAGAAATAATCATCGCGATGCCTTCGGCCGAAGGTAAAGTTATCAGGGATATTATTTCCCATTGCCAGGTCCCGGGGGTCAAAGTGAAAACTGTTCCTGGAATATATAAAATCCTGAGCGGAGAACTTGAAATAAAATTGAGAGACGTACAGCCCGAAGATCTTTTAGGAAGGGAAAGCGTTACTGTCGATGAAAATGAAATTAAAGGTTATATACACGATAAAGTGGTTCTCGTGACCGGCGCGGGCGGGTCTATAGGGTCTGAATTATCGAGGCAATTGTCCCGTTTTAACCCCCGGAAACTTATACTTGTGGATTACAATGAGAATGACCTTTATTTTCTTGAAAGAGAACTTCAAAGCGCGAATAGCTCACTTGACCTGGAGATCATAACGGCGGATTTTAAGGATATAAGTATTTTGAAGTATGCTTTTTCCAGGTTCAGGCCGGCTATAGTTTTTCATGCCGCCGCTTTTAAACATGTGCCTTTAATGGAAAATAACCCCTCTTCCGCGATAAAGAACAATGTGATAGGCAGCAGGAATATAATTTACGCCTCGGAACATTACGGTGTTGAGACTTTTGTTCTTATTTCATCCGACAAAGCCGTGAACCCTACTAATGTAATGGGCGCTACAAAACGCATCGCGGAGATGATCCTGCAGGCAAAATCCAGAAAAAGCAGAACCAAATTTATGGCGGTCAGGTTTGGCAATGTCTTGGGGTCAAAAGGAAGTGTGGTCCCGCTTTTCAAAAAACAGATAGAGGAGGAGAGAAGGGTAACCGTTACGCATCCCGAGGCTGAACGTTATTTTATGAGTGTCGGTGAAGCGGTCCAGCTTGTTTTGCAGGCAGGCGCCATGGGGAAAGGCGGGGAGATATTTGTGCTGGATATGGGGGAGCAGATTAAAATAGTGGATTTTGCCAGGACTCTTATAAGCCTTTCAGGATATAAACCTGATGAAGATATACCTATAGAATTCGTGGGCCTCAGGCCCGGGGAAAAACTGTATGAAGAGACTCTTCATGACGCGGAAAAGGATGAATCCACCAGGCACAAAAAGATATTTATCGCTCAGCCTGGGGATTTTGAAATTCGGAAACTGAACAAGCTGGTCAATGAACTGGGCAGGCTGGCCATTATTATGGATAATAGCAATATTATAAGGAAAATAACGGAAATAGTACCTTCATATAAACCCATGGATAATAAAAAAGCCAATTAATCTATACACTTCAATCTCCGCTAATCTTAAAAATTTTGCATAAGAACAAATCTACGCCGTCGTAAACAATGAAAAAGTTTATTTTTTTATTGTTGCAATACTTTTTCAAGGTGGTAAAATGGTGCAATGTAGCTGTTTTATTATTTAACCTCATTGTAAATTTAATATGGAGGCAAAATGAAGGTTTTGAAGTTATGTTATGACAAAGTGCTGTTCTCTGTTCTTTTATTATCCGCGGGCTTTAGCCTTTTTGTTTCC
>JBDRAX010000241.1:0-26030 GCA_043823375.1 Candidatus Omnitrophota bacterium
GGAGGTAAAATGAAAAAAATCGCTGTAATGGTAATGGTTCTTCTCGCGGTATGTTTTGTTATGCAGTCCTACCAGAGTAATGCCGCGGAAATAACAAAGAAACAGATGATCGAGAACGCGGAAAAAGCGCTTGAAGCCGGCGGAATAACTCTGGACGGCGTAAACATAATATATGACGACGGGAATACTTTCTGGCAGGAAAGAGTCGCGTACCTTGAAAAAGACGCGGCGCAGAACCACGGCATACTTCCTCACGGTGTCTTAAGAAATAAGGATTACCAGGTAGTATATTTTGATTTCGTGGAAAGTTCACCGCTCGGTGATACCTGGGTTTTTCTTGACCCGGCCACAGGCGACGTCATAGGGGTATACGAAGAAAAATAAGGACCTTTAAGAACGACAGAAAAAAAGCCCTTTTCAAAAAAGGGCTTTTTTCTTATTAAAATCTACTCCGGGGTTTGTTCCCCGCTCACGGCGGGCTGAGAATCCTTTTCAGCAGCGATATGGCTTAACCCCCGTACAATACCGAAGGCCAGGAGTACAACCGTAAAAACAACTACCAGATCAACCACCGCTCTTTTTATCTCACGCATTTTTTCTCCTCCGTGATAGAAATATCATTTAACTGCCGTATTACAGCAGGCTTAAGTCTCTCTCCCTGCCGCGAAATAACCCGACGATCTCTCCGCCATCCGGCGCTTTTAAAAGAGCCTCCCTGAAAGACCCGTCCGCCAGAAGTTTTGAGATACGCGCAAGCAGTTTGAAATAGCATTTTATTTTTTCAGCGCTATTAGGCGTACCTATCAGAAATACCAGTTTCACGGGCAGACCGTCTATTGATTTAAAATCCACACCGTCATTATACCTTGCTAATACCATTACAAGGTCTTTTACCGCGTTTGTGCGCGCGTGGGGTATGGCCACTTCATTACCGATGCCTGTTGTGCTTAATTTTTCGCGCTCAAGAACTCTCGCGACAAATTCATCGAAATTATTTATTTCATTGGCGTCTTTAAGCCTGAGCGTAAGATCCCGGATCACTTTATCTTTGTTGTCCGCTCTCATATCAAGAAAAATCCTGTCCGGCCGGATAATATCCGCCGCGGCAATGGATCCTGTCTTCCTGTCATCCCGGGTTTTCCCTGATCCGAAGTTAATATCATTTATCGAAAGAAAAGGCACAGTACAGATAAAACCCCTGTCCCCCATATTAAGAGACACCAGCAGTTCATTCGCCTCGGTTATTTTCATAAACCTTTCGAGCTGGCCTTCATCGCGGAGTACCGTGACAAGCGCTTTATCATAAACCGGGCGCAGTTCCCCAACTCTTGGGACAAAACCGCCCGTACCGCCGGTGATCCGCGTTCCTATATTCGGCTGGTAAACGATCTTAGAGTTCGAGATCCCTTCTTTTAAAGCGAAATACGCGAGGGCCACGAGATATTCATTCCTGTTATGCATTACGATCACCAGCATGTCATACCTCCTTTTAAACATATGCACACTGACTTACGCCCGGAGTCTATGTACGGCTCAAAAGTTCCAGCTGTCTTTCAAGTTCCATCATCTTAGTGGAAATGAATTTGTCAAATACGCGCCTTTCTATAATACCTTCTACTTTTCCTTCTCCGGATATTACGGGGATACTGTCCGGTTTATATTTATCGAATAATTCTTTAACTTCCACCATCGGCATATCCGGAGTAACAGTGAGCGCGGCCGATTCCATCAGATCATGCGCGAGGAGAAAAGCGCCTGACTCGGTTTCCATAAACGTCTGCCTTATGCTCTCTACCGTTATAGCCCCGAGCAGGCGCTTTTCCCTGTTTATCACCGGGTAATACAGGACCTCCGTATTCCTGAAAATATCCAGTATCCCGGTAAGACACATATCTTCGGAGACAAGCACAGGGTCAGTATCCATGATGTCCCGGGCCGAGGTACGGCGTATCAGGTCATCTTCCTTTACATCAAGCCCTATTTCATTCGCCCTTGTTATGGCTATTTTCGTGCAAACCGGGCCGATAAGCTGCAGGAAAAACGTGGATGCCGTAACTATAACCACAATTGAATTCCCTATTTCTCCCGGGAAGATCCGGTAAGAAGCGATCGATAAACCTATGGCTACTCCGGCCTGGCTGAACAGGCAGAATTTAAGGTTTTCCCTTACAGTTTTGGGAGACTTCGATACGCGCGCGCCGAAGTCCGCCCCGAGCATCTTTCCCACAGTACGCGCCATAAGGTATACACCGACTATTACCATAGTAGCGAGATTTAACTGCCCCACCTCCAGTTTAGCGCCTACAAGGACAAAAAAAAGCACATAAATAGGCGCCGCGAACCCGGAAACAAGCTTAAAGATCTCCTCGCTCCTTTTCGGCGTAAAATTAACAAGCACCGCGCCGAGCGACATCGCGGCTAAAAGCATATCAACATCCATGGTAAGGGATATTCCCAGAACGAGTAAAACAGTTCCCACGCTTAAAGCGAGTATTTTTTCTTTATCTACCTGCTTCTTTATTATCCCGCTCAGCGCCAGGCCGGAAAGAGTACCGATAATGATCGAAGCCGCTATCTGGTATACAGGCCGCATGATCGATAAAAAAAGCCCCCCTGTATTTTTTCCGAGCAGTTTTCCCGCTATACTCGCGATCGCGGCGAATAATATAAGCGCGAGCGCGTCATCAAGCGCTACAATGCCAAGCACAGTAGAAGTAAGCGGCCCTCTGGTTTTATATTCCCAGAGTACGTCTGTCGTAGCCGCCGGAGCCGTGGCAGACGCTATGGCTCCAAGAAGAAGCCCCAGAGTCCAGTACAACACGGGATTTCCGAAAAAATAAGTTCCAATAACTCCCACAAAGATAAAAACCGCGAAAAAAGCCCCCATCCCTTCGGCGAAAAGTATAATAAGAAATTTTTTGCCGTATTTTCTGAAAACTTCCGTTTTTAATTCTCCGCCTATCATAAACCCGATAAGCCCGAGAGCGAAGTAACTGAGGGGCTGCATGGCATTCACGACATCACGATGTATGAAATTAAGCCCTGAACGCCCCGCGATAATGCCTATTATCATATATCCGACAACCTGGGGAACCTTGAGTTTCTGAAATACCCGTCCGCCTATTGTACCCCCGAACAGCGATATGCCCAGAAGTAAAAGTATGTTCAGATGCGTTAAGGATATCCCTGAAAAAATATTATGTATTTGCTTGAAAATCATTTTATCCGTTTTTTGGTTATTATTCGATCTTAATCGTATATTTCCGCGAAACATCAAAATTCATTACTTATAATAACTTATATTAACCTATTTTAACTCATTTGGCAAATTTTGTCAATTTGAACACTTTTAAGACCGTAATTCTGTAATCACTGCCTTGACTCTCATCGGCGAATATGTTATATTCTGACTGAGTTACTTGTAATACCCCATAAAGGAGCTTACCAATGCCGAAATATGAATTCCCGGTACTCATAGAAAAAGACGAAGACGGTATATTTATCGCTACTGTTCCGGGGCTTAAAGGCGGCCATACACAGGCCAAAACGCTTCCGGCACTGCTCAAACGCGTGCGTGAAGTAATTTTACTTTGTCTGGAGGTTGAAAAAGACATCCCCCGGTTAAAGTTTGTCGGATTGCAGGAAATAGAAGTAACCAAATGAGTATTACTCCGCTTAAACCTTCCACGGTCATCAAAATCCTTAAAAAATGCGCTTTCCAGCCAATCCGTCAGCGCGGAAGTCACATATTTTTTAAGCATCCTGACGGCAGATGTACCGTTGTCCCTTTTCATAAGGGAGAAGATATATCTAAAGGACTTATGAATAAAATTTTGCAGGATATAGAAATAGACTGGAACACGTTTATTAACTTCCGCTGACAGGTAATAAAAAGACAATGGCCTGAACGCGTGTCCGGGTTGCACTGCCTTCTCCGTTACATCTGATTGCTGTAACGGCCTTTTTTGCCCCGGGAACAAATCATCTGCCCGGCTTATCTCCAGAAAATAAGGCTCTTCCGCGTCTTTTGGAAGACCGGGTTTTTCACGGACTTCTTCCGGGGTTACGGGGATAAATATGGCGGAGTCCTGTTCTCCCGCCTCATTTATTTTCTTACCAACTTCATGTTTCAGCAGGATAGGCTCCCCATCTTTAAGATTCAGGCTGTGAATAGCGCTAAAAATCGGCTCAAATCTTTTGCTATCATATCCCTGTCCTCCTGTTGTTTTTCACCCTTTGGGTGAATTGTGTTTTCTTCTAAAACCATTATAACAACAGGAGGATTTTCTGTTTACTACTTTCTAATCATAATTCAGGGTGGTATTAAGAACTTTCTAACCGTTTGCCAGGGTAACAGATATAAATCCCGCGTTACGCCCTACCCTATTTTTCTCCTGAAAGATACTGAACTTATAGTGAAGACGAAAATCCCTATCAAGAGCAGTGCCGTCATCTGGGGCCAGAGGATTTTTATGCCGATCCCTTTTAAAAATACTCCGCGGACAATATCGAGAAAATACCTTAGCGGGTTAAGAAATGTTAACCACTGTACTATGACCGGCATACTGTCAATGGAAAAAATAAATCCTGAAAGCAGCACGACCGGAAGGGCTATGAAGAAAGTGGACATCAGGGCCTCCTGCTGTGTTTTTGAGCGGGTCGAAATGAAAAGGCCCATTCCGAGCGTAGTCAAAAGATACAAAAGAGCGCAGCCTGTAAGAAAAAAAATGTTCCCGCGCACAGGTATCCTGAACAGGGCCACTGAAAGCAGGATTATCAGCATGACATCAATAAGCCCGATCACTCCGAACGGTATAAGTTTTCCAAGTATGAGTTCCACAGGCTTTATGGGGCTGACCATAAGCTGTTCGATCGTACCGGATTCTTTTTCCTTAACTATGGCCATGGCTGTAAGAAGCATCGTAAGTATAAGAAGGATAAGAGCGATTATCCCCGGGACAAAAAAGTTGCGGGATATGAGGTTTTCGTTGTACCAGGCGCGCATGCATAGATCCACGCGCGGCACGGCGGCGCCTTCCTCCTTAAGCGCGGCCGCGGGCATTCTTTCCGCTAAGAGCCCCGATGAAAACTCTTCCGCGATCTTTCCCGCGTATGAAGCGATGACCGCGGCGGTGTTGGAATCTGTGCCGTCTATAATGAGCTGAAAATCCGCGGTATTCCCTCCGGCCATGTCACGCGCGAATCCGCGGTTCACGTGTATTACCGCCTGTACAAGAGATCTGTCTATAAGCGCTTTCTCTTCCGCGCCGGAATAAATATATTCCTTAGCCGCGAAATATCCCGAATACGTGAACGCCCTTATAAGTTCCCTGCTTTCCGGCGTATTATCCAGGTCATATACCGCTGTTTTCACTTCCCTGACATCCGTTGATACGGCTAAACCGAATATCATAAGCTGAACAAGCGGTATGACGAATATAACGACTTTCATCTTGGGGTCGCGCAAAACCTGAGTAAATTCTTTGATAATAACGTATTTAACGCGCTCTAACATATTATGATACCTTTTTTTTGAACTTGAGATTAGCGAGAAAAACCGTAATAAGCGAAAATATGATCAGAAAAAACACCTGCGGCGCGAGTACGGCAAGGCCCACACCCTTGAGATAAATGCCTTTAAGTATAACCACAAAATAACGCGTAGGGATAACATGCGTCAGCGCCTGGATAAAGGGGGGCATGTTTTCTATGGGAAAAGCGAACCCGGAAAGAAGAAATGAAGGCAGAAAAGTCGCGATAAACGCCACCTGGCTCGCGAAAAACTGGTTCCTGGTAAAAATCGAGATAAGAAAACCGAGGCACAAGGCACCCGTAAGAAAAACACAGCTTAACGTGAATAAAAGCGCGACACTGCCGCAAAGGGGAACATGGAACATGAACTCTCCCATAAGTACCGCGATAAGCACGTCGATCATGCCTATCACAAAATAAGGAAAGAATTTTCCGAGAATAAGCTCCTGTGACGTTACAGGCGTGGAAATAAGCTGTTCCATTGTACCCCGCTCCCATTCTCTGGCTATGGTAAGAGAGGTAAGAAGCGCCGCTATAACCATCATAATTACGGCTATCAGTCCGGGTATTATATAATTCCGGCTTTTAAGGTCCGGGTTAAACCATACCCTGGCGCGCATATCAAGCGGCTCGGCCGTTTTTCCACCCGACATACTGATATATTTTATCAGGGCTCTTTTATTGAACGCGGTGACGATCGCCTGGACATAACTCATGGCTATTGTCGCGGTATTGGCATTAGTACCGTCAACTATGACCTGAAAAGGGGCCTCGCCGCCCCGGCCTAAAATCCCGGAAAAATTTTTCGGTATAACAAAAGCCATAAGAGCTTTTTTTGAATCGATACTATCCACAAGGTCGTCATAATTGTCGTAGTAAGCCTCGGCCCTGAAATACCGGGAACTGTCAAAAAGCCGTATAAAATCCGCGGATCCCCGCGATCCATCCTGGTTCCAGATAACCACGGGAACATTGTCCACATCAAGAGTGAGCGCGTACCCGAACAATATGAGAAGAAGCATCGGTATGGCTATCGCGAGGCCCAGGCTCCTCACGTCCCGCGCGACATGTATGAATTCCTTTACGCACAGGGCTTTAACCCTCGTAATATTCACGCCGCCGCCTTCTCCTTATCATATTCTTCGATCAGCCAGACAAAAACATCCTCAAGTGACGCTTCTATCCTCCGCAGGCTGAACTCCCCGGAAATTTCACGCTTGAGGAATTCTTCTATATTACCAAGGGTCTTTTCCCCGGGATCCACTATGGCATGTATCTTCCTTCCGAAGAGCGCCGTCTCGTTGACCCCGTTTATTTCCGCCAGGCGGCCCAGCCACTCTTCCGGCACGGGCATCTGTATCTCGAGAACATCATTTTTCATAAAATCCGTTTTAAGCTCAAGAGGAGTTCCCATGGCTATTATAGAGCCTTTGTATATGAGCGCGAGCCTGTCACAGTTCTCCGCCTCATCCATATAATGCGTCGTGACAAAGACCGTTACGCCCCGAACAGCCATTTCTTTTATCTGCGCCCAGAAGTTCCTTCGCGTTATGGGGTCGACTCCGGAGGTAGGTTCATCCAGAAATATCACGGCGGGTTCGTGTATTACCGCGCACCCGAGAGCGAGGCGCTGTTTCCATCCGCCGGGGAGGAGGCCGGTAAGGTTTGAACGGAACTCCCCGAGCCCCGCCATTTTTATAACAGCTTCTTTTCTTTCCTTTTTCTTTCCAGCCGGGATACCGTAGATGCCGCTGTAAAAATCTATGTTTTCCTCGACAGTCAGGTCCGCGTACAATGAAAATTTCTGCGACATATACCCGATATTCTGCCGGATATTCTCCTGCTGCCGTATTATATCATACCCGCTGACCGTACCCTCCCCGGAAGTAGGCTCGAATATGCCGCACAGCATCTTGATAGTCGTGCTTTTTCCCGCTCCGTTCGGCCCCAGAAAACCGAATATCTCGCCTTTCCCGACTTCAAAACTCACGCGGTTCACGGCCGTGAAAGCGCCGAATTTTTTTTCAAGCGCCCGTACGGTTACAGCGGCATCATTCCCCATTTTCATATTCCTTTATGATCGAGATGAAAGCTTCTTCAAGCGTAGCGGCGCTTTTATCTTTTTTTACGGACTCCGGAGTTTCGCATTTTAGAAGTTTCCCTTTATGCATAAGCCCTATCCTGGCGCACCGCTCCGCCTCGTCGAGGTAACACGTGGAGAAAAATATCGTCACTTTCTCTTTTAAAAGCCGGTAAAGTATCTGCCAGAAATCCCTTCTTGATAACGGGTCGACGCCATTGGTAGGTTCGTCAAGAAAAAGGACCTTAGGCTTATGTATAAGCGCGCACGCCAGGCCCAGTTTCTGTTTCATCCCGCCCGAGAGGTTTCCCGCGATCCTTTTCTTAAAAGGCGTAAGGCCGCTGAATTCCAGCAGTTTTTTTATGCTTGAGGCTTTCTGCCCGAAAGGCACACCGTAAATATCGGCGTAAAAACTCATATTTTCTATAACGGACAGATCCTCGTAAAGGCCGAACCTCTGCGGCATGTAAGCTATGTGTTTTTTCAGGCCCTCGCTGTCTTTCGCAATGTGCCTGTCATAAACCCAGGCGTCACCCGAGGTAGGCTCAAGTATCGCGGTCAGAAGCCTCATGGTAGTAGTCTTTCCCGCGCCGTCCGGCCCCACAAGGCCGAAGATCTCGCCCTCACCGACCTCAAGCGTAAGATCATCCACAGCGGTAAGCTCATTGAATTTCCTGGTAAGGTTCAGGGTTTTTATAGTTATCATCTTATTCTGTTATATATCCGTCCGCGGGCATGCCGGGCTTGAATACCATGTCTCTGTTCTCGAGCTTTATCTTTATCCTGTAAACGAGTTTAACTCTCTCTTCCGTAGTCTGTATCTGTTTCGGCGTGAATTCAGCTTCCTGGGATATGAAAGAAACATTCCCCTTGTAAGTCTTCCCCGGATAAGAATCGGTTTTCACCCTGACATCCTGGTTAAGCCGTACTCTGCCCAGGTCCCTCTCGTTTATATACGCCGTGACCCAGATGTCGTCAAGGTCCGAAATAGTAAAAACCGTGGAGGCGGCCTGCACCACTTCGCCCGCTTCAGAGCTTTTAACCGTTATAAATCCATTTAAAGGCGCGTATAGCCGCGCGAAACCGAGCCGTGTTTCAGCGAGAGCGAGAGATGCCTTCATCTGTTCGACTCTCGAGCGCAGAGTATCGGATCTTGTCCTGGCTTCGTCCCTTTTCTGTGTAGATATCGCGCCTCGCGCGAACAAATTCTGGGCTCTCACAAAATCATCTTCAGCGTTCAGGTATTCATACTCCGCTGTTTTCAGCGCGGCGGACGCTTCGTCCCTTACTTTTACAAGTTCATCCGTATCAAGAGCGGCAAGTAAACAACCTTTTTTCACCAGAGCTCCTTCGTCCGTAAAAAGCTCGCTTATTTTACCCGGTACGCGGAAAGAAACATGTACCTGAGTAGCTTCCACGTTCCCGGATACTTTTATGCTTCCCTTCATTTTTTCGGGCCCGATAACTAAATTATAGAAAAATACCAGCGCTAAAAATACGGTTATCACGCCTGAAACCGCGATCATCCTGTTTTTCCGCGATACCGAAAACTGTTTCTCCCGCCCCGCCTTTTCAGTCCCCACTGCCATCCTCCCCCTGTACGTCCATGCCGGTTACTTTTTCCATGTATGCTTCCGCCATAATGTAGTCATATTCCGCTTCCAGATAATTCTTACTTACCTGGCTTAATGAGATCTGAGAATCGATCACGTCAAGATTGGTTACAACTCCGTTTTCATAACCTGTGATCGCGATCTTAAGCGCTTCTTCCGCTTCCACGATACTGTCGCGGAGAGCGTTTATTATGGCTTCATTCTGTTCAAGGTCAAAGCACGCCCTTTTCACCTCGACTGCCGCCTGTTCCAGAATATCCGCCTTGTCTATAACCGCTTCTTCATACCTTGCCCTCGCGGCGTTTATTTTTGACGCGGCTGAAAACCCGTCAAAAACAGGTATGGTGACCGCCACGCACGCCTGCCAGTTCCTGTGCTCACTGTTAAACATCCCGGCTACTTCATGCGCCCTGTACCCGTAATCGAACCTGAACCCTACCTGCGGCATAGCGCCCGACCTTGCCGCTTCTATTCCCTGTTTCCTGACATCTATCCCGAGGTTCCGCATAATGATATCGGGCCTTTCGAGATAAGCGCGGCAGCGTAAACTCCGCTCATCCGCTTTTACGGGTGAAAAGCCAAGCCTGTCTACCGCTTTTATTTCACTGTCAATTTCACGCCCCATAAGGCTGTTCAGTTCAGCTGATACCAGTTTTACAGCGTTAGCGGCTTTGACAAGTTCGGGCAGCACTTTCGAAACCTGGACTTTTGACTGAAGCACCTCGAACCTGGACGCTGTCCCCTGGTCGAATTTCCGCGAAACCTGCTGATAATGGAGTTCCGACTGCCGCACCAGTTCACGCGCTATTTTTTCCGTCTCATAAGCGAGGAGAAGGCCGTAATAGAGCCTTTTGACCTCGAATTTAACAGCCTGTTTTTTCACGCGAAGCATCTGTTTCTGTATCTCGAGGTCCAGTCCCGCCTGAGTGAAGTCCGAGATATTTTTACCTCCGTTAAAAACCACCTGGTCCACGGAAAAACCGAGGTTATTGTCGTCAATATACCCCATGAAAATATTCGGGTCTTTTCTGAATTTCATGCCGGATACAAAAGGCAGTTTTTTGAAATCGAGGACCGCGTCATTATGCGCGTATTTGAAGTTAAAATTAACACGCGGAAGAAAAGCGCCCCACGCGCCCATTACCCCTGACTGCGCCGCCTTTATCTCCTCTTCCCGCGTCTTTATATCCCGGTTATTCCTGAGCGTGACAGCCAGCGCGTCAAGAAATGTAATGTAAACGGTATCCCGCGGCATTACGGAAAACTTTCCTTCGTCGTAGACGTCAACGTCAACAAGGCCCGACACTTCATGTGTCTCAAGCGCGAACAGTAAGACAAACATTAAAAGCGCGCGAAAAAACTTACTTAAAACTCCGGGCATACACCTCCCTGTGGCAGATATTCCGGCAATACATATAGATCATATTTATTAAACCTGGATTAAAGTATAGTCTGTACCACGCGCCTTTTCAAGTTCATGTCCGGTCACACGCTGGACAGCCTCGCCGGAATAACCGGAATAAGCCTTAGAAATAAAGGGGCCTTTCACTGCTGACACAGTGAAAGGCCCCTTTATTTGTAAAATGCGTAATTATTTCTTGCCTTTGAGATTCAGGGGTTTAAAGCACAAAAACCAGTCCAGGCATTTTATCCCTTCCTGTTTCGCGTTATCGACTCTATCTTTCGCCGTGCCGCAGCTCCCGGGAGGGGGGACTATCACGTCTTCTCCGGGCTGCCAGTCAGCGGGTGTGGCTACTTTATACGCGTCGGAAGTCTGTAAAGCTATAAGGAGCCTTTTGATCTCTTCAAAATTCCGTCCGTTGGTAAGCGGATAATATAAAAGCGCCCTTATTTTTGACTCGGGGTCTATAAAGAACACGGCTCTTACCGCCTGCGTATCGCTCGCCGCCGGCTGCAGCATACCGTATTTTTTAGCGACCTCCATTTTAATGTCCTCGATCAGAGGAAATTTCACCTCGACGTTCTTCATGTTCTTGTATTCGATCTTTTCTTTTATGGTCCTGAGCCAGGCTATATGGCTGTATATACTGTCAATGGATACGCCTACCAGCTTACAGTTCAAATCATTGAAGTCTTTTTCCATTGAAGCGAAAGTCATAAATTCAGTAGTACATACAGGCGTAAAATCCGCCGGATGGCTGAAAAGAATAACCCAGCTGCCTTTAAAATCTTCCGGGAAATTTATATCCCCCTGGGTAGTTTTCGCGGTGAAAGCGGGAGCCATTTCACCGATTATGGGAACCCGCATGGTCTCCTCAGCCATAGACACGCCCGGCGCCAGGAACACGCAGAAAACGGCAAAACATAAACACAACAAAACTTTTCTCATATTGTCCTCCTCTTTTTGTGAATAGTTTACTCACTGCCTTCAAAAAAAACAATACCCGCGGGAATTTCCCGAAAGTGACCCCTGTGTTCCAGTATGATCACTTATCAATTATCCTGAGATAATTCCTGATGAACCTGACAAACTTTGTGAACGTGCTTTCAGATCCAGGCATCGGAGGAAGCTGAAAAACACGCCACACCAGCAGAAATAATGTCCGCCGCGCGGTGTTCAATTTCCAGTAACTATCTGCTGATGCCGCTATTCACTCCTTCCTTAAAACGAGTAACCGGCATTGAACACGAACATCTGTCCCCGCATGCGTTCCCTGACAGCGTATTCATACATATAGCGGAAGGACAAGGTTAATTTGCCGTTAAACATGGAATAATTTATTTCACAGCCGGCGGCGTTAGTGAAATCCCTGACATCATCGTAATCCACACCCGCGCCTTTATCCGCCGTAACCTGCCATAAACTGTATCCGGCAAGGTCTACCCCAAAAGCTTTCGTGAACATATGGCTTACGCCGTACTCCAGGCTAAGGGCATCTCCCGGCCGTACATTCGTCTCGCCCTTTTCAGAATTGAACTCATATGTTGCGTTGATAACTACCGCGGTATCCTGGCCCTTATCCGCGTACCCCGCGACGGTCAGGATAATCTCATGGCTCCAGAACCCCATCCCCATATTCGCGAGCCTGTCATCGTCATAGCGGCCCGTAGGCGCGAAAAAACCGTAACCCAGCATGATATCAGAGTGGTCTGAACCCCATCCTAACCACGCCGGCTGGACGTAAAGGTCCCCTAAACCGGCATCGGACTGTTCCACCTCAGTCTCGCCGATCTTGAGCTTGCCCTTTACATACCCGAAAGCCGGGGCAACGGCCAGGCCGTATTTGAGCCCGGTGGGCCCTATACCGCTTACCATGGCAAAAGTGGGGCTTGTCGAATACTGAACCCCCCGCATCTCGAAATCTCCGCCTCCGGCAACGGCGTAACCGAGGTAATTGAAGACCGCGTCACTGCCGAGTTCTTTAATCTTCTTGCCGTTCTGGCCCATGAAGGAACCACTGGTATAGAACATGTTGAACTGTTCGAAATATATGCCCGGAAGAGGCATGATAAAGTCGCGCAGGCTCGTGCCGCCCGGGAGATAATGGCCGAATTCCATAGCCACCGCCGCCTCCCCGAAGAGAAAAACGGGAACCGCCAGGGATACGCGTAAAAAAAGTACCAGTGCCTTTATCCGCGTCATTTTTTCTTTCCGGCCTTAAGAGTGAACTCCAGTGGTTCGGAAAATACCAGAGTAGCGAGGCCTGTCTCAGGGTCCGGTTCTCCGTCCCGGAGATAGAACCTTGCGGATATCGAACGCTCGTTAAGATCGACTACGGCCGTGTACAACGTCCTCAGCGGCAGGTTGTGATGGCCCCCTTCAGACGCTTCCTGGACCCGCCCGTACACCAGGCTCATCGCCTCCTGCCCATCCTTGACCGAGTATTTACCGGAATGGGAATCCAGGTAATTTTCAAGCCTGCGGTAACGGTTAAATGTGTCGTAATCGTCCGCGTTCTGTTCGGGGAACTTGTCGGCCGAGGGATATTCGTAGATAGAATGGTTAGTTATCGGAACAGGCTTTGCCGGTACACTGTCGATAATGCGGGGCGTAAAGTCTTTCGCTGACCGTTCGTAAATAAAAGATCTGCCGCTTGAGTCGATAACCATAAAATGCGCCGGGAGAAGCGCCATTGTTATGTCGTTCGCGAGAAGAGCGATCTTGGCTTCCTCCACCGTGGCGCATGTATCCAGGATGAGCCTGACGGCCTGGTAGATATAGAGCCCCGTAAGCCGCGAGAGGTCGCGTACCGTACGGTCCGACCCGTAGATATCGTCCTCAAGTACAGCCACGGCAAGACCCGCGGAGTTGATCCCGTCTATATTGATACACATAAGGTCCAGTATGCCTATGCCGACGGAAGCGTAGCCCTTATCCGGATAAAGTTCGACGACGAACACGCGCGACGAAAAATCCTCCTCGCCGGGTTTACGCTTTCCACCCATGATCTCCGACATACTCGCCGTGTAATAGTCCCTGTTCGAAACGTAAAAGTTATGCCCGTTCTCAGCCACGTCAGCGGGAAAGTACACCGCGGAACATTCCGGGCCCATGCGCCAGTAATAAAGAGCGGACGTATCCAGATCGGTATCTTCCGGAGAAATTCCGTATGAGCCTGCCACCCCTTTCATGCGGTCAAACATGATCGGGTAGTTCTTTTTCATATATTCGCGCCGGGCCTCGGCATAGACCGGATCAGCGTATTTAACCAGCTCTGTCCCGTACCCTTCGCGCGCGATATCAGCTAAAGCCTTTCCTATCTCCTCATTTGTGCCCCTGACCGTGATATGGCGAACCTGCGTATAAGCATCAGGGCCTTTTTTGAGAACGACCTCGTCCTTCACCTCAGGCTTCCCGGAGCGCGCGGCGTAAGCGGCCTGCGTCGCCAAAACGAAAGAAAACGAGACAAGAGCGAGCTTGAGGATATTTTTTGTCATGATATGCTCCTTTGAGAAAAGTTTTTTACATAAGTATACCCGAAGAACCCGGCGGGGCCAAAAATATTATTTCGGGAAACCGGGATCACGGCCGTCTCACGAGGCGCCTCTACAGCGAAATACTCTCGTTCGTAACCACTCCCGCTCATCCCTTCTCACCGAAAAAAACGAACTTATTCACCCACTCCCCCACAGGATCGGTTCCAGCCCGCATTTCTTTTTCACTCACGGAGCCATTCTGTTTTGATGCCTGGCTTGAATATGCGGAGATTATGTGATATATTCTACGCATAGTATGCGGAGAATATACAAGTTTTCTACGCAACCTTTCAAGGAGGGTGAAATGAAATATATCCATCAGTTGAAGACCTGGCCGAAATTTACATGGGATCTCAAAAAAATATCGACTTTACTGGGACCTGTCCGTAATCATCAGGGCAGGCTTACCGGGTCGATGGAAGCCCTGGGGTTTAACCTGAAAACTGAGGCAGTTTTGAAAACACTTACATTGGATATCGTTAAGAGCAGTGAGATCGAAGGTGAAGTTCTTGATCTGGAGCAGGTCCGTTCTTCGGTTGCCAATAAACTGGGCTTGAATGTCGCGGGACTTATTCCTTCAGACAGGTATATAGACAGTATCGTAGAAATGATGCTGGATGCCAGTTTAAATTACGACAAATCGCTCACAAAAGACAGATTACTCGGCTGGCACGCGAGTTTATTCCCGTCCGGGAGGAGCGGAATGCACAAGGTCAAGCCAGGCGCCTGGCGTGATGATAAACATGGCCCCATGAAAGTTGTCTCAGGCGCTATAGGCCATGAGCGTACGCATTTTGAGGCGCCAGCGGCAGAACGGCTTAATGATGAGATAAAGTTTTTCCTGAAGTGGTTCAATTCGGCAGAAGAAATAGACCCTGTGATCAAAGCCGGTATAGCCCATTTGTGGTTTGTGACTCTTCACCCCTTTGATGACGGCAACGGCCGTATTGCCCGGGCTATTACTGATATGCAGCTTGCCCGTTCGGATGAAAGCAGAGAACGATTTTACAGCATGTCGGCACAGATCCGCAGAGAACGAAAAGCTTATTACGATATCCTTGAAAAAACTCAGAAAAATGTTAAAAATCCGGAAGACGGCATCAACATTACAGGCTGGCTTGAATGGTTCTTACTTTGCCTCGACCGGGCGCTTGATATGACGGAACAGATATTATCCGATGTATTCAGAAAAGCGAGATTCTGGGAATACCACGCGTCCGGAGCAATGAATGAGCGACAGCGCCTTATGCTGAATAAATTATTAGACGATTTTCAAGGCAAGCTTACTTCTTCCAAATGGGCCAGGCTCACAAAATGCTCACAGGATACAGCCATCAGAGACATCACAGACCTCGTCGAAAAAGGAGTCCTTATTAAAGACCCCGCAGGCGGGCGCAGTACAAGTTATTCGTTGAAGGATATTTGAACGGTAAGGGACCAAATTTGGCCCCGCATAAACCATTTTTGCCGCCTCACTACTTCAGGATCAAGTTCAGGACACATGTAAGTTCAAATTCAGAGCCGTCCCGGGGTTGATTTGAAAAAAGTGCTCATTACTTTGCCGGCGATGATCCCGGCTATTACGCCGGCTACGTCCGCGGCGGCGTCTCCGCCGGATATGCTTCGTCCGGGGATGAAAGACTGCAAAAGTTCGGAAGTTATTCCGCATCCGCTGCCGAGCATTATGGTGAAGGAAGAATTGTGGAAAATTGAGACTTTCTTTCTGTAGATATATATACATCCGAAAATCAAAATAGAGAAAATACCGTATAAAAAGAAATGAATAACCTTATCCATGTTTTTCGCGAGAGAAATATCTATCTGATTTCCCGGGAGAAAAAGAAGGATCATCATTATAATGATCCATAAAAGCGTTCCCCCGATCAAAAATAGATCCACGATCCTTTTCCGGGATTTCATATCATTCGTTATGCTCTTTTTAAAAAAATTGATTTTTTCCTTTATTATTCGCGTTTTCATATGTTTTCCTTGTTAAAAAAAATTCCCACAAAAATGTGAGAATCTATAACAAACTTTGAATTACTCTAATGTTATAATTATATCGTATTTTTAGAAAAACACAATATAATAATTCTTGCTTTTTCTAATTTAACAAATATACTCCTTTTTTTATCTTTTCACGGAAAAAATAAACAATCATGTTTTTTTGTTTGTACTGGCAGAAATGTTTTCTGTGAGTTATTTTCTCTTCCCCGAGGCTTTTGAAGAAAAAGGAATAAAATATTCTCCGTTATTGCAATTAATCCCCGCGCGTTTTTATTTCTTTTGAATAAAAAGTAATTCCGTCATTCGCGGAGTAGAAATTAGGGATCGTACCTACTTCTCCGTATCCTGTCTTTATATATAATCTCCTTGCTGAAGAGTATTCCTCTCTTGTAGAAGTTTCAATCCTTATAACCGCCCGGGGCTGTTCCCGCGTAATATGGTCTTCAGCTTTTTTTATAAGTATTGTTCCTAACCCTCTGCCCTGGAACTGTTTATCAACGACAACCCAGTATATATCCCACGCGAAATCCGTAAGCGGGGTCCTCCCGAAAATTATAAAACCCGCTTTTTTCCCATCGATATTTTCACTGAGTAAAGTATATTCCGGAGGATTTTTAAAACAATCTCCCGCTACTTCATCAAGGATCGAAAGATCACAGTCCCTGAATACCCCCGTACCGGAGGCTATCTCCATTAAGATCTCTTTATTATCTTTTATCATTATATACCTTTATTTGCGCCTTTTTCCATCAAGAAGAGGGTTTATTATACGGCTTATCATCTCTTCATAAGTTAACCCGGCGGCGTACGCCTGCCGGGTAAATCCGCTGTCCCTGTTAATATCCGGATTAGGATTTATATCCAGTACATATATTTTACCATTCTTTTCACGCAAATCCACGCGAAAATAACCGGAGCATCCCAATACGCCGGCTGTTTTCCTGCTGACTTCATGGATGGTACTTTTAATTCCTTCCTGAAGCATATCACCTTTAACTACAACCGGAACAAGCTTATGGAATTCATCCGTACCCGTATCCCATTTAGCCGTAAAACTCATAAACACGGGACAGCCCGGATAATCATTATAATCTATCATGGAAATCCCCGCGGAGACGTATGGATAAGCTCCGAAATACCCCGCGTTATACTCTCTTCCCGGTATAAATTCTTCGACTATCAGGCCCTCGGGAAAATCTTTAAGTTTATCCGCCACGGCCTTCCCGAGCTGTGTCCCGTCCTCCGCGAATGAATTCCTGTCTATCCCTACGCTGGCATCCTCACAGCAGGGTTTGATAAATACCGGGTATTCCGGATCCAGGCCGGCCAGATCATCCACGGTTGTTATAGCCAAACCTTCCGGTACATTGACACCGTTTTGTCTCAGGATTTTCTTTGTTTTCTCTTTATTCCGGCAGATCTCCAAAGCCCGGGAAGCGTTCCCCGTAAAAGGGATCTTCATCTCTTCCAAAAGGCGCGCGAATTTTATTTCTTTCGCCGAATCCGCGGAAAAACCCTCAAAAAGATTGAACACGCAATCGGCATCGCTTTTCCGTATCCTCTCTTTCAGCGAATCCTCTCCCGCCGTAAAATCTTCAGGATGTAAAAAAAACTCCCGGGATTCGATCCCCAGATTCCCCATGGCTTCTTTAACAGACTCCGCGCATCTTAGAACGTCCTCTACGTCCACTCTTGCTTTATCTTCCATCCCCGCCGCTATTATTATTTTTGTTCTCATGATCCGTCCTGTTTTTTAACGCCTCACCCGTTCATTGCTCAGTAATCGCGCGATATAAGTTTTTATCTGTTCCCGGGAATAATTCGATAAAGATTCTATCATCACTTTTAATATTATAACTCGAATCCGTTACGGGTCAAAGCGGCTGTCAGGATCTTATTTATAAGCGAGGGGTATTCTCCTCCTCCGAGCCTGTACATTATGATAAGGTCACTGTACCTCGGAGAAAGCCCGGGAAGAGGGTTTATATCGATAATTTTAGGGATACTGTTTTTGTCCAGCCTGAAATCTATCCGGGCTACATCCCGGAGTTCAAGCGCCCTGAACGCGCGCGCGGCATACTCTTTGATCATCGCCTGTGTCTCCAGCGGGATAGATTCCGCGGACTCATATTTTATTTTTCGTTCCCAGTCCCGTTTGTTTTCTATCGAATAAATAAAAAAAGAACTTTCTTTTTCACGAGGCACAATTTTCATCATCCCCAGTATCCGCGGCTCAGAGTTTCCATAGACCCCCGCCGTGATCTCATCTTTTTCAAGGAATTCCTCGATTATGACGGGCTGAGAGTAAAAAGTGAACAATTTTTCCGCTTTTCTTTCGAGCGCTTCAAAGTCTCCCACGAGCGAATCCGAGAATATCCCCTTGGACGAGCCTTCCCACCTCGGTTTTATAATAAAGGCCCCATTACCCTCGAAAATATCACGGAGAGGCTTTATCTCCATTGTGTTACGCGCCATAAAGGCGTCGGGAACCGGAATACCCGCCGCCTTCAGCACTATATTGGTCATGTATTTATCCAGAGTGATCCCGAGGGCGACCGGATCGGATCCCGAATAAGGGATATTCAGGCTTTCGAGCATACAGGGGACCTGAGATTCCCGCGACCTCGTAGCCCCTTTCCCTTCGGCTATGTTGAAAACAAAGTCAGGGGCGATTTCATTCATTTTTTTGAGAAAATCGTGGTCCTGTTCAAGGAGGGAAACGCTGAAACCGTTTTTCTCTATTTCTTCCTTCAACCCCTCTATGGTCTCGATCTCATCGTACTCTTCCTGGGAATCATCGGGCTTACTTTTATCCTTGAGATTATATACAACGCAGATATTCAGTTTTTTCTTCATCTTTTACTCCGCTTCATGGATGCTTCATCATTTAGGGTTGTAATATTCGAATGTTTTCTTTTCATAGTTACGCAGAGTAATGCTCTCATCCCCCATTGAAATAAGATACGCGGGCATAATAGGCACTTTCCCCATGGCTTCGGTGCCGTCAACGACAAATGTCGGCACACACATCCCTCCGGTATGCCCGCGCATCTGTTCTATGATCTCCACACCTTTAAATACAGGCGTCCTGAAATGGGTCGCGCCTACAACAGGGTCACACTGAAAAAGATAATAGGGCCTTACTCGTATATCCTGAAGTTTATGCACAAGTTCCATCATAACCTGGATATTATCGTTTATCCCCTTAAGCAGTACCGACTGGTTACTCACGGGTATGCCGCACTTCTGCAGGCGCCTGCACGCGGCCTCTGACTCCGGGGTGATCTCGCTGGGGTGGTTAAACTGGACATTTATCCAGAGTTTTTCATATTTTTCAAGAGCCCGGCACAATTCCTCGTCTATTCTCCGGGGTAGCACGACAGGAGCCCTCGTGCCTATCCGGATAGTGCCTACATGCTTTATTTTAGATACGGCTGACAGGATGTAATCCAGCCTTTCCGTAGGCAGAGTAAGCGGGTCTCCGCCTGAAACTATTATCTCCCGTATCTGCTTGTTTTTTTTCACATATTCCAGGGATTCCTCTATTTTCTTAAGAGAAGGGTCCGATAACTGGGATTTCCACAGCCGTTTCCTGGTACAATGGCGGCAGTACATGAAGCATCTGCCGGTAACCAGAAGCAATGCCCTGTCAGGGTACCGGTGTATCAGGAACGGTGTAGCCGCGGTCTTTTCCTCGCTGAGAGGATCTATCCTTTCATGGATATCCTGGGTGATCTCTTCCATTGAAGGCACACACTGTTTTCTTATCGGGTCATTTACATCCATGACATTCTTGATCAACGAAAGGAAATAACGCGGGATCCTCATGTGGAAATTTTTTGTCACTTGTTTCAGGAAATTTTTTTCTTCTGTCTGGAAGGGCAGGAATTCGGAAAGTTTTTCGATACATGTGATCGACTCCGCGCAGGCGGTCTGCCACCGCTCGTCACGCGGAACCGCCGCGCTACTGGGCGGGTCTTCATATTCGGCGCATTCAGTACACTTAAACATTTTTTCATCGTGTCCCATAAACACCTCTCCCTAAAAAAACACCCCTCTCACTTCTACGAGTTGTGAGAGGGGTTCCGGTTAAAAACTTTTTTTTATCGCGCATCGGCGATCTTTTCCTTAAGTTTTTTTAAAGCACTTTTTTTATGCCTCATTTAACTACAAATATATCCCAAAAACAGTTTTTGTCAATTGAAATGTTTTATGTTTTTTAATGCCGCTGCGCCCCCGGCCACAGGGCTGCCATGACGGGGAAAGCCTTGCCGGATAAAGGATACGGTTATACCGGAACAGAATACCCCTTTTTTCAGGAAGAATACGTGCCTGCCCACAGGCCTTCAAAAAAATAACGCGCGTTAGTGCCGAGAAACCTGGTGTTATATCCCCCCTCCTGAACGACAAGAACGGGCAGTTTTAAGGCGCCTATCTTCATGCCTATATCCCTGAAATCCTTTTGCCGCATATTCCATGTACCGGTAGGATCGCCTTTGGCGGTATCCAGCCCTAAAGGCACGATAAGGAACGCGGGGCTGAATTTCCGTATAGCGGCTATCGCTTTATCAAGCGCCTCCTGATACCGCCCGATATCCGTGTTTTCAGGAAGGGTAATGTTCTTGTTGTATCCCTCCCCGGGCCCCTCGCCTTTCTCATCCTCAAAGCCCGTAAAGAAAGGATACGCGAAACGCGGATGGCCGTGTATGGAAATCGTCAGTACATCTCCGCGCCGATAGAAAATATCCTGCTGTCCGTTCCCGTGATGGTAATCCAGGTCCAGCATGGCTATTTTACCGTACACGCTTAAGTACTCAGCCCCGGCGGCGGCTGAATTGAAATAGCAGAACCCTCCGAAAGACTTCCGTTCAGCGTGATGCCCCGGAGGCCTTACCAGAGCGTACGCCAGGCGGAAACCTCCAAGCACTTTCTGCGCCGCCGTAAGCACACAGTCAACGGCGCGTTTCGCCGCGATATACGCGTTCCTGGTTATAGGGGTAAACGTATCTATGCAGTAATACCCTGCCCTTACGGGCAATTCCTTGGGCGGGCGAGCGGTGTTACGTATCGGAAAAACATACGGGTATACCTCTTCCTCCGGCTTTATTATACCGCATATTTTCTTGAAATAATTGATGTACGCGGCGTCATGCACAGCCATAATATGCTTTTCGGGAAAATCTTTCGGCCGTATCGGCTCAAATAATCCTGTGTTTTCAAGATGTTTCAACAGGGACTTTATCCTTACCGGAGATTCGACATAACCCCTTTCACGCACGTGGTGCACTGACTGTTTATCGTTTATTACGAGTATGATCCTTTTATCCGAGGGTATCTCTTTTTTCACAGTTATGAATTTTTCTTCCGCCAGGTACCGCGCCGGACGGATAGAAACAGGGTCATCCCGGAAAGAGTCAACCACCATATCGACATATTCCCCGGGGCAGACACCGGCGTATTTTCTCTCCAGGATAGCCCTTACTATCTCTTTCGCCGAAGAACGGCGCAGTTTAACCCCCTGCCCCAGGTCATCATAAACCAGATAAGGGGGGTTATCCCCTCCTTCTTTAAGCGGCGCTTCATATTTTGTGTTTATGACAGGGCGCGCGCCGTACCTTTCGTAAAAACGGAGGCGGGAGGCGTTCTGCCTGAGAACATCAGGGTCGCGGCACAACATGGGATCGTCCGGGAGACATTCAAAAAATAACCCCAGGGGTTTAAAAAAAAGCGCTTCCTCTCTCACCCTTTCGTACAAAGCCCCGCCTACACCCCTTCCTGTCTGATATTTTGCCGCTGAAATAAAATCAAGATACAAGAAATTCATATCCGTAAAATACAGCAAAAACGCGAAACCCTTTATATTGCCTTTGAGGTCATCCGCCACAAAAAGGATCGAGCGGAAACGGTATTTGACAGGATCCCTCAATTTCTCAGGGAGCCCCGAGATCTCATCTTCGGAAAGCAGTGAAAACTGCGACCTTAAGATTTCCTGTACCCGCGTTATAATTTCTCCGTCGCCGGGTAAAATACCGTCATATATCCTGCGTATTCTGAACATATCTTCCTTAGATCCCTGCCCGGGAAAAGTATCGAGGTACCAGGCTTTACAGCTTATTTTCAGAGCGTCGCCCCTTCAGGCATTCAAGAGTTCATTGATCTTCTTCAGGAGCACGTTCAGATCAAGCGGTTTCCTGAGAAAAATATCCGCCTCTACTGTCCCCTCGGCTTCCCCCAGTGACCCTGTAAGCAAAATAACGCGGACATCCATTTTCCGGTCTCTTATCGTTTTCACGACTTCTTTACCGGAAATACCCGGCATTTTGTTATCAAGTATCACAAGGTCAAACGAGCCGTTCTTATCCAGAACGCTCAAAGCTTCCTGTCCGCTGTTAGCTTCCGTAACGCCAAAATCGCTCCGCGAGAGGAATTTCCTGAGAAGCAATGTTATACCTGGCTCATCGTCCACTACGAGTATTTTTTTCATTTTATCTTTCCTTTCTATTTTTGTGTCCCGCCACGGACCTTATCCGCTACCGGAAAGATCACTTTAAAAGCCGCCCCTTTCCCCGGCTCGCTTTCAACGTTAATCCGCCCTCTGTGCCTTTCGATGATGCTGTAAGCTATCGACAACCCCAGGCCCATGCCGCTTCCCGGAGGTTTAGTGGTAAAGAACGGGTTAAAAATATATTCCAGATTCTCCGCGGAGATCCCGCATCCGGTATCGGAAAACAGCACTTCCACATGATCCCGGCCCTCTCCTAACGCGCTTTTTATCGTAATTTCTCTTTTCCCGGGTTTTTCCACACTGTTAATAGCGTCCCACGAGTTAGTAATAAAATTAACAAAAACCTGCTGAAGCTGATTAGCGTCCCCGGTTATTTTCGGAAGACGCGGCTCCAGATATTTTTTCAGGCTTATATTATCAAGTCTTAACTGATTATATAAAAGGTCCACAGCGTCCTCAATCGGCGCGTTTATATCCACGTTTTCAAATTTGAACTCGGAGTTTCTGGCGAATTCACTCATATTGGTTATTATCCCGCTCATCCGGTCTATCTGCGCGATAACTGTTTCTATGGCATTTTTCAATTCCGCGTCCTTTTCTTCCATACCCATTAACTGGAGATTGCCTCTCATTATGAATAACGGCTGGTTAAGTTCATGAGATATTCCCGACGCCATATGGCCCATGGCAGTCATCTTACCCGCCTGTATAAGCTGCCGCTGGGTCTCCCTGAGGCCGTTTTCAGCTTTTTCACGTTCCCTTACCTCTTCCTCGAGTTCTTTCTTCTGCTTGAAAAAATTGTCTATAAGCTCAGCTATACTGCCGAACTCATCCCCGCGCTTTATCAGATCCTTAAGCCTGCTCCAGTCACCGTTAAGCGATTCTGATATTATCTTTAAAGGGCGGTTTATCCAGAACGAAAAAAACGCGTAAAGAAACGCTAAAATAAAAAATGAGAACATTATCATTACGGCCAAAAGCTGTGCCGACATCCAGCTGAACATTCGAGCTGTCTGGGACTCTATCCACGCTTCGACATACGCTTCCGGCAGGCCGTTCCATCCCTCAAGAACTTTGAAAAACATAACACTATTCTTTTTTTCAAGGATAGGCGCGGGAAAACCTTCCGGATGATCCGCGGGCAAGATCCGTACATTCTCTCCCGTAAAGCGTGAAATACTGTCGAGATAATCCCTATCCCATAAAAGGCCCACGAAAATATACCCATAAGACGCGCCCTTTCTTTCAACGTCATCCCCTCTATGTATGGCGGCGCCCCTTATTTCTATTACAGCCTGGTATTCATAGACAAAAAAATGGCAGAACTTCTCTTTACCGGAAACCATCTTATCTACAACTTTTTCCAGGGTCGCGGTACACTTTTCAGCGGCATCATTCCCAAGATCAGCTACATGGTACCGGAGTTTTTTATCCCGCCCGTATATCCATACGGCGTCAGTATTATATGTCTCAAGGCTGGTATTGATATTGTTTTCCGCCCATTCCGCGAGAGTATACCCGGTGTTGCCCACCGTGTTGTTCTCTGAGGTCGCGAAATCCACCATTTCATCCCAGAAAGAATAGTCGAACGTCACGGATTCAAGGGTCGCGCCTTTAAGAATAAGGATACTGTCCAGTTCTTTACTCTTTTCTTTTTTATAGTCGCGCAGGAACATCTTCATTTTATACTTTTCGAAATATATCTCTATGCTGATAGCGGACATAAAAAAAACCACAAGGATGGAAAATAATACTATTACCTTGGTGCGTATTTTCATGTTTCTTTTTTTAAAATGCCCCATGAGCCCGTTTCCCCTGTTTTTTTTAGAAAACATACGTAACCGCCGCCTCTATTACCCACGCGTTGGATGCTCCTCCGTCAAACCTGGGCGAAGCGGCAATACCCGCGGCATCCTCATCCCCGCGCCTTTTGCGGTAATAATCGCCGGGAAAAAAAATACCGGCGAGAAAACTGTACCTGATATTATCGTTAACGCTGTATTCGGCGTATATGTCGAACTCACTGCCGAGGTCCCCGGGAAGCGTATACGGATGGTACTCATCTTTTACCGGGTCATAATCAGCTCCGACCGGAAGCTGTTCCGTATGTAAATACCAGTAATCAAGGCTTACGGAAAACTTATCCGTAAGACGGATGTCTATCCCTGCCGCGGGCGCTATAAGGTTGGACATCTGATAAGGGTCGCCGAAGGTATTCGGACGCGGTATACCCTGGTTAAGGTTATCCCCCATGCCTGAAAAGACATAAGGCCCCATGTCAAAAGCCGGGTAATGCGTATCCGCGAGATTACTGTCAGTAGGCGAATACACGGAAAACTCCCTGTTGGCGGATTTCACGATCTGCCCGTCCGTAATGTCGCCGCCTGTAAATTTATTCCCTGAGATATAGAAAAACCTTGCCCTCGGCACTATCCTGTCATCCCGGAATGAATATGAAGCCCCGGTAAAAAACATATATCCGGTGTGTTTCATATCGCAATACCCGGGGTCAGCCGATACGGCTTTTCCGAAATTCGCGGCGCTCTCCGCAAAAAGGGAAAATTCCCCGAAATTAAGGTTCAGATACCCTCCGTATGTGCCCAGATAATCTTTATCCACCCTGACATCGTACACGGATGACCTCCGCGCCCATGGAGTCATGTCAGCGAGAAAGCCAGCGTACGGCTGTATCATATTATCGCCGAATTTAATGACCATGTCCGTGGCGAAAAAATACGCCTTAGTGTCGTACCTTATATTAAACGCCTCCTTTTCCGCTATAAGTTTAGGCCCAAGGTACCACTTGTGATCTATGTCAGGCACATCAAAATGCGCGGTCCATTCAAAGTTATCATTTTCATGATATAAATTAACCCCATATTTTTCATAATCCCCGCCAAGGGCGAGCCCGCTCCCCACGGTATAACAGAAAAGGCCCGTTTTTACGCGCGCCGGGACAGGGTCAAGAGGCGCGTCTACCCACCATTCTTCAAGCCTGGGAAGAAGCTTCTTTCCCCAGTATTCTCCTACGTCTCCCCAGAGTGTATGTACCTGCCCTCTGGGGACAACCGGAGCGTCATACTCAGCCGGACCGTAACTTGCTATCTTTATATACCCTTCATACTTTTCCAGATAAGATACTCCCAGGCCTGTATACCACTGATATCCCATATAATTCTGGAGATCGCTTTTATCGTTATAGTCAAGAGTCAGGATCCGGGCCGTAGAGTCATACGCGAGGCGGAGTTCCCCTTCCAAAAAAGCCTTCCAGTCAGTGTTTTCCCCTGAATAGAGCACTCCTTCTTTCCCCACAAGCTCAAGCGCCCCGCAAAAAGAAACCGCTGAAAAAAATACA
>JBDRAX010000242.1:0-10869 GCA_043823375.1 Candidatus Omnitrophota bacterium
CCGGAAGCGTGCAGCAGGTAATGGACATCCTGGCGCTTTGCGACATAACAGTTATGAGCGGTGATGATTCTATGACACTGCCGTTCATGTCGGTCGGGGCTACGGGAGTGGTGAGTGTAGTCGCGAATATCATCCCCGGGAAGGTACATGACCTTGTCCAGAATTTTCTTGACGGCAAAATCGCGGAGAGCAGGAAAATACATTATGAGATAATGGGGCTGTGTAAGGCTATGTTCATCGAGACCAACCCGATACCTGTCAAGACAGCGATGAGTATGATGGGAATGCTTGATGAGCAGTGGCGTATGCCTCTATGTGAGATGGCATCAGAAAACAGGGAAAAACTCAAAAAAGTGCTCAAAAAATACAAGCTCATATGAGAAATCTGTGCCGGACGGGGCGTGTATGCTTCATCCGTTTTTGATACACTGATAAAAATTTGGAGGGTTCAATGCTCAGGATAGGTATAAGCGGCGTTTGCGGCAAAATGGGACAGCGTATCGCGGATCTGGCGCTCAGGGATCCGAACATGGATATTACACTCGCGCTTGAAAAACAGGGATCTCCGTGTAAAGGGAAGGATCTTGGGGAAATAGTCGGGCTGGGGGATCTGGGCATAGAGGTTACAGATGATCTCGCGGGTTTTTGCAAGGATATAGATTGTCTGATCGATTTCACCCTTCCCGGCGCTACGCTGGAACACCTTGCGCTATGTAGGGAAAATGAGGTTCCGATGGTGATAGGGACTACGGGATTTGACGCTTCAGGCGAGAAAAAAATAAAGGAAGCGGCGTCGTACATACCGATAGTTTTTTCGCCTAATATGGCCATAGGGGTAAATGTGGTTTTTGAAATAGTCAGGGAAGCAGCTCGTGTGCTGGGGGAAAATTTTACGATTAAAATAGATGAGACTCACCATGTGCATAAAAAGGATTCACCGAGCGGCACAGCTAAAATGCTTGCCCGCGTGATTAAAGAAACGTCGGGAAAAGACGTGCCCATCGAAGCTTTCAGGGAAGGAGAAGTTATCGGAAATCATGGCGTTATTTTTGATGGTGAATATGAGAGTATCGAGATCAGGCATAATTCCAAGAGCCGCGACGTATTAGCCGCCGGGGCGTTAGAGGCCGCGAAGTTCGTGTATGAAAAGAGGCCGGGGCTTTATAATATGGCTGATGTTTTCGGGCTCGGTAAAAGACGGGAAAATAAATAGGCCCGGGAACAGCCTGGGCCGAAAAAAACAGGACTTTTCATATGAACAGTCTTTGAATAATGAGGGAGGAAGTACCGATGGTCATAGAATACGCTGATCGTTTAAAAAAATTGCCGCCATATTTGTTCCTGGAGATAGATAGAGCGAAAAAGAAGGCTCTGAGTGAAGGCCGTCCGGTCATAGATCTCGGAGTAGGTGACCCGGATACTCCGACTCCGGATTTCGTAGTTAAAAAACTCCATGAGGCAAGCCTGGATCCGTCAACACACAAGTACGCGCTGGATAACGGCCTGTTTGTTTTGCGGAAGGAAATGGCAGACTGGTATAAACGGAGATTTAACGTGGACCTTGACCCTGAAAATGAAATATTGCCTCTTCTGGGTTCAAAAGACGGTATCGCTCATATTCCGTTAGCTTTTATAAACCCGGGAGATGAAGTGCTTGTGCCAAGCCCGGGGTATCCGCCGTATAATTCGGGTACGATCTTTGCCGGTGGAAAAGTGCATTTTATGCCGTTATTGGCAAAGAATGACTTTCTTATCGATCTGGACGCGATAGATCCCGCGGTAGCTGAAAGATGCAAGATTATGCACATAAATTATCCCAATAACCCGACCGGCGCGGTGTGCAGCCTCGGTTTTTATGAAAAGGTACTGGAATTCGCGAAAAAATACAATATTATCGTCTGCTCTGACGCGGCTTATACGGAAATAAGCTTTGACGGATATGAAGCCCCCAGTTTTCTCCAGGTCAAAGGAGCCAAAGAAGTAGCTGTGGAATTCCACTCGCTTTCCAAGACATTTAATATGACCGGATGGCGTATCGGGATGGCTGTGGGAAACCGTGAGATCCTGGCCGGCCTTGCCAAAGTCAAATCGAACGTGGATTCAGGAGTTTTTACAGCCATACAGATAGCGGGTATTGAGGCGCTCAGGAACAATGAGACCGTAAGGGGAGAGTTTAATAAAATGTACGCAAAGAGGCGGGATGTCCTTGTGGACGGTTTAAATGAAATGGGATGGAAAGTCCCGAAACCCATGGCGGCATTCTATGTATGGGCTCCGGTTTTCGGTGATTATGATTCAGCGGGACTCGCGAAAGCTTTTCTTGAAAAAGCGGATATAGTCGTGACTCCGGGAAACGGATTCGGCTCTTCCGGCGAAGGCTACATACGTATGGCGCTTACGGTAGATACAGCCAGGCTGGCGGAAGTTGTATCGAGGATAAGAAAGGCTTTTTTTAATAAATAACGGTGATGCGCGCGTGAAACCGTTCAATCTTTACGGAGAAAAACTGCCGGAAAAAAAGGTGACGTAATGCCGGTTGTATATTTGGGGATAGGTACTAATATCGGAGTGAGGCAGGAAAATTACGAGCGCGCGGTATCTCTGATACAGGCTGTTCCCGGTATAAAGTTGATTGAAAGATCCGCGGTTTATATTACACGTCCTGAAAGCGATATCCCGCAGGAGGATTACCTTAACGGGGTTTTAAAAATAGAGACAGATATTTCCCCTGAAGAGCTTCTGGCCCTCTTTAAAGGCATAGAACGGAAGATGGGCAGGAAACCTTCGGAAGTTAACGCTCCACGGGTTATTGATATTGACATACTTTTTTATGGAAAACAGATAATAAAAAGCGCTAAGCTTACTATACCGCATCCCGGGCTGGGAAAAAGATATTTTGTCCTCCGCGGGATGAATGATATAGCCCCGGATGTAATGCACCCGGAGACAGGTAAGACCATGCATGAACTATACGCGGGTCTAAAAGAGCGCGAATGATTGAACGGCGGGGGCCCACGATTTTCATTTTTTTTCGGGATTGCGACGTAAAGGATCGCATAGCGGCGGAACTGATCTTTTTTTTCGGTACGGGATGAAAATAATAAAAACGATAAATGAAATGAAGGATTTTTCCGCTCTGGCGTCCCTGAAAGGGCGGGTCATGGGGTTTGTCCCTACTATGGGGTATCTGCATGAGGGGCATCTCAGCCTGATACGCGCCGCGCGCGCTGAATGCGGCACAGTTATAATGAGTATTTTTGTCAACCCCGCGCAATTCGGCCCGGGGGAAGATCTGGAGAAATATCCCCGGGATATGGAAAGAGACCTTCGCCTGGCGGAAAAAGCCGGAACGGATGTCCTGTTCTGCCCCTCCGCGGAAGAAATGTACCCAAGCGGTTATTCCACATATGTTGAAGTCACGGGTAATGTTTCCGGTACTTTATGCGGGTTCTCGCGTCCGGGCCATTTCAAAGGAGTAGCCACTGTTGTGCTGAAACTTTTTAATATCGTCCGGCCGAATATAAGTTATTTTGGACAGAAAGACGCGCAGCAGGCTGTAATAATAAAAAAAATGGCGAAAGACCTTAATGTCCCTGTGGGCATACGGGTTATGCCTATTGTCCGGGAGACGGACGGGCTGGCTATGAGTTCCCGCAATTCATACCTTTCTAAGGAAGAAAGGCTGCGCTCGCGCGCGGTTTACCGTTCCTTGAAGGCGGCGGAAGAAATGGTAAAAAGAGGCAGGACTCGCGCGGCTGATATCAAAAAAGAGATTGAAAAAATATTGTCCGAGGAAAACATCAGGGTAGATTATATCGGAATAGTCGACGCGGAAACTCTTGAGGATGTGGATACGGCCGCGGATGGAACATTGATCTCCGTCGCGGTTTTCGCGGGCAAAACGCGGCTCATCGATAATGTCGTAATTGAAAAGGGGGGGGTATGTTAAAACCTGAATTTGATTTTAAATATAAAGAACATCTTCAGCGGAAGATAATCGATTTGAAGAAGAAATTGGGAGCGCTGATAGTCGCGCATAATTATCAGCGCGATGAAATACAGGAGATAGCGGATATAACAGGAGATTCATACGCTCTCGCTCGTAAAGTGACAATGGCCGAAGAAAATATCGTGGCTTTCTGCGGCGTGAAATTCATGGCGGAGAGCGCGCATATCCTTAACCCCGATAAGACGATACTTCTTCCGGTCGAGGAAGCGGGATGCCCTCTCGCGGATATGATAACTGCGGAAAAACTGCGTCAGAAAAAAGAGGAATACCCCGAAGCCGCCGTAGTGTGCTATGTGAATTCATCTGCCGCGGTGAAAGCGGAAAGCGATGTGTGCTGTACTTCTTCTAACGCGATAAAGATAGTAAAGGCTATGCGCCAGGACAAGATCCTTTTTGTCCCGGATAAGAATCTCGGAAGGTATGTACGGGAACATGTGCCGGAAAAGGAACTCATACTCTGGGACGGATATTGTGTCGTGCACATGCGACTGACAAAGGAAGAAGTTATCAGGACAAAGGAACTGTATCCTGAAGCGCAATTCGTAGCGCACCCGGAGTGCCGTAAAGAAGTGCTGGTCCTGGCTGATTTTATCGGGAGTACGGCGGACATGATAAGATATGTCAGGGAAAGCTCCCGTAAAGAGTTTATCATAGGGACGGAGATCGGTATAATATGCAAACTGAAGAGGGATAATCCGGACAAGAGCTTTTATGTTCCTACGGATCAGTTTATATGCGCTAATATGAAACTTACTACCCTCGGGTGGCTGGCAAGGTCCCTGGAAAAAATGATCTATAAGGTCGAAGTCCCGGAAAACATAGCGTCCCGGGCGAGGAAATCTTTGCAGAAAATGCTGGAGATAGTCCAATAACGGGAGGTATTATGCGGAAAAAAACAATAGGAATAATCGGGTGCGGGACTATAGGTTCAGCGCTTGCCCGTTTCGCGGACCGTGAATTGAAGGGAAAAATAAAGGATATATTGTTGATGGACGCTGACCCGGTAAAATCGCGGGAGCTTATGGAAAAGCTTTCGGACGCGCGGATACCGGATAGCATGGCGCGCCTTATAAGTGACGCGGATCTGATAGTGGAGGCGGCGTCCTGCGAGGTTGTGCCGGATATAATTCTGTCTGATGAGTGCGCGGGAAAAGACCTGATGATCATGAGTGTAGGCGGATTACTCAAGAATAAGGGCTTGTTTGCCCGGGCCGAAGAAAAAGGCGTAAAGATAATAGTGCCTTCAGGCGCGGTTTCAGGGATAGACGCGATTAAAGCCGCGGGCATAGCCGGGATAGAAAACGTTACTATTACCACGCGTAAAAGCCCGAAGTCTTTAAAGGGCGCTCCTTATATCCTTGAAACAAAGCTGGATATAGATAATATTACGGAGGAAACAGTCATTTTTGAAGGCAATGTTATTGACGCGGTTAACGGTTTCCCGAAGAATATCAATGTAGCGGCGGTTTTATCCATAGCGGGCATAGGGCCGGAGCGTACAAAAGTAAAGATCATCGTATCGCCCGGATACGACAGGAATACGCATGAGATCGAGGTGACGGGAAAAGCCGGACGGATATTCACGCGGACAGAAAATATACCTTCTCCCGACAACCCGAAAACCAGTTATCTGGCGGTTCTTGCCAGTATGGCGTCTTTGAAGGGGTATTTCAGTTCTGTGAGGGTGGGGACATAAAACTCTTCAGGCCGCCTTTTGAAGAATCCGGGATTGGCGGCTTTATTGTGGTATCCTTATGTAAATCCAGCATTTAAAGTCCCTTTTGTTGAACTTTCATTTAGTTGCTTGACAAAAAGATAGTGCTTTTGTAATATACTTTCTATAATCAATATATACTTTATATGATTATAGTGTTTTTATCTGTTTATCTTTGACTCGAGGAGGCTGTAATGGGAATGTGGGTAGGGATAGGGCGTAAAGCCAGACGTAGCTATGGTTTTGATGAGATAGCTTTGGTTCCCGGGGAACTGACTATAAATCCGAATGATGTAGATACTTCCTGTGAGATCGGCGGGATAAAATTCCAGGTTCCGATAATGGCTTCTTCAATGGACGGGGTTGTAGATGTAAATTTCGCTATCGCAATGGGCAAATTGGGCGGGGTCGCGGTGCTTCACCTTGAGGGAGTATCGACCAGATATGAAAAACCGGCGGAGGCTGTCGAAAAGATCGTAAATTGCGACGCGAGAAAATCCACGGAAGTTATTCAGGATGTATATTCGAAGCCTATCAAAAAAGAACTTATAGGGCAGAGGATCCGTGAGATAAAAGCCGCCGGAGTACCTGCTATCGTGAGTTGTAACCCGCAGGTCGCCGGGGAATTCGGGCCTATAGCGCGTGACGCCGGATGCGATATTTTCGTGATACAGTCTACGGTTATCAGTGTAAAACATGAATCGAGCCAGTATAAGCCGCTGGACCTGTATAAGTTCTGCAGGGATATGAAGATACCTGTGCTACTTGGTAATTGTGTAGATTACAAAGTCGTGTCCGCTCTTATGGAAACAGGATGCCAGGGCGTTTTTGTCGGCATAGGGCCGGGTACAGCCTGTACATCAAGAGGGGTGCTGGGGATCGGCGTGCCGCAGATCACAGCCACATGCGATTGCGCTGCAGCCCGGGATTTTTATTTTAAAAAGACAGGGAGATATGTACCGATAATCACTGACGGTGGTATGGCCACCGGAGGAGATGTCTGTAAAGCTTTTGCCGCGGGAGCGGATGCCGTAATGCTCGGTAATGCTTTTGCCAGGACAAAAGAAGCCCCGGGAAAAGGCTATCACTGGGGGATGGCGATGCCGCATCCGTCACTGCCCAGAGGAACAAGGATACAGGTAGGCACTACAGGTACACTTGAAGAAATACTTTACGGCCCGGCGCGCCTTGATGACGGCACGCAGAATCTTGTAGGCGCGCTTGCCACGAGTATGGGGAATCTGGGAGCCCGCAATATTAAAGAAATGCAGTTAGTCGATATGATAATAGCGCCTTCAATTCAGACCGAGGGCAAGGTATATCAGACGGCCCAGCGTGTGGGTATGCGTAAATAACCACTGCAATACATATTCCGCCATATGGAAAGGCGCCCGGTACGCAGGCCGGATATACAGGGTTCCCTGCGGAAGACTACTATGACCGGCGCCTTGAAAACTTATTAGTATAAGCGGTAATTTCAAGTCATACAGGGGTCCTGAAGCCTGAAGGATAACATATAGTTATGGAAAACAGTAAAAACTCTGATTTTGTGCACTTGCATGTGCATACCCAGTACAGCCTTCTTGACGGCGCCTGTCGTATAGATGACCTGATGGATCTATGCAGAAAATACAATATGGGCGCGTGCGCTATCACGGACCACGGGAATATGTTCGGGGCGATAGAGTTCTATGAAAAGGCCGCTAAACATGGAGTTAACCCTGTCATCGGATGTGAGATCTATGTAGCGCCCGAAAGCCGTTTTGACAAAACCAGCCATGGTATAAAGGGAGCGTCTTATCACCTTGTGCTCCTTGCGAAAAATATTACGGGATATAAAAACCTGATGGAGATAGTATCTATCGGCTTTCTGGAAGGATTTTATTATAAGCCCCGCGTGGATAAAGAGATCCTGTCTAAATTCGGCAAGGGGCTTATCGCTTTATCAGCCTGTATCGGTGGAGAGATACCTCACCTTATCCTTTCAAATGAATGGGAACAGGCGAAAAAAACGGCCGCTGAATATGAAGCCATTTTCGGCAAGGGTAATTTTTACCTGGAATTGCAGGAAAACCAGATCAAAGAACAATATACCGTCAACAAGGAGCTTATAAGGCTTTCCCGTGAAATCGATATTCCTCTTGTGGCTACGTGTGACGTGCATTATCTGGACAAAAGTGACGCGAAGGCGCACGAAGCGCTTTTATGCATACAGACTCAAACCACTCTCGATGACCCCAACCGTATGCGATTTCAGAGTGACAGCCTTTATTTTAAGTCTCCGGAAGAAATGAAAGAAGTTTTTAAGGATGTTCCCGACGCCATAAAAAATACACGGAAAATAGCTGACCAGTGCCATATAGAGCTCGATTTCAAAACATTGCACCTCCCTAAATTTACGGCGCCGGACGGGGCTGATAACACGGAATATTTTACCCGGCTTGTCTGGGAAGGTATCGCGAAAAGATATGACGCCGTAACGGATGAGATCAGGGGAAGGGTAGACCATGAGCTTAAGATCATAAGGGATCTCGGTTATGTGAGTTATTTTCTGATCGTATGGGATTTTATAAACCACGCGAAAGGAAAAGGGATACCCGTAGGCCCGGGCAGAGGGTCAGCCGCCGGAAGTATAGTAAGCTACGCGGTCGGGATTACCGATATAGATCCGATCGAGTACGGCCTCATTTTTGAAAGGTTTTTGAACCCGGACAGGGTTTCCATGCCTGATATTGATATTGATTTCTGTTTTGAAAGAAGAGGGGAAGTTATAGATTATGTTATTGAAAAATATTCAAAAGAACATGTGGCTCAGATAATCACTTTCGGGTCTATGCTGGCTAAGGGTGTTATACGCGATGTCGGCAGAGTCATGAATATGCCTTATTCCGATGTAGATAAGATCGCGAAGCTGGTACCCAATGACCTGGGTATAACTATTGAACGGGCACTGGAGATCGAACCGGAACTTAAGGAAAAATACGAAAATGACCCCATGATAAGGCAGCTTATCGATACTTCAAGAAGGCTGGAAGGGCTTAACCGCCACGCGTCCACGCACGCGGCCGGCGTAGTTATCTCGGATAAACCCCTCCAGAAACGCATACCGCTTTTCAAGACCGCGGATGACCAGATAACAACAGGCTATTCAATGAAATGGCTTGAGAAGATCGGTATGCTGAAGATGGACTTTCTCGGCCTCAAAACTCTGACTGTTATAGACCAGACGGTAAAAATAGTAAAACGTACTAAAGGAACGGAAATAAACATAGATAAAATCCCGCTTGACGATTTGGTGACTTTTGACCTCCTTTCAAACGCCGATACCGCGGGAGTGTTTCAGCTGGAATCGGGCGGAATGAGGGATCTATTGCGTAAAATAAAGCCGGCCCGTTTAGATGACCTCATCGCCATACTCGCGCTTTACCGTCCCGGGCCTATGGGCAGCGGTATGCTTGAAGAATTTATAAAACGGAAACAGGGGCTGGTTGAATTCAGCTATGACCATCCCGCGCTTGAGCCGATATTGAAGGATACCTACGGGATCATAGTATTCCAGGAACAGGTAATGAAGATCGTGTCCGTGCTGGGCGGATTTACCATGGCGGAAGCCGATAATGTCCGCAAGGTCATGGGAAAAAAAATACAGGAAGCCCTCGCGGACCTGAGAGTTAAGTTCATTGACGGATGCAGAAAAAATAACGTCGAAATAAATACCGCTGAAAAAGTCTGGGATTTTATAGCTTTTTTCGCGGGATATGGATTTAATAAATCACACAGCGCGGCATACGCCCTGATAAGCTACAGGACCGCGTATCTTAAAGCGAACTATCCTGTTGAGTTCATGTCAGCGCTTCTTACAAGTGAAAAAAGCAATACGGACAAAATGTCCGATTATATAAGTGAATGCGTGAGGAACGGGATACAGATACTCCCGCCGGATGTGAATGAGAGTTTTCAGGAATTCACGGTTGTGGGAAATGACATCCGATTCGGCCTTTCAGCCGTTAAAAATGTCGGGTCAGGCGCGGCGGAAGCCATCATAACAAGCAGAATGGCTTCCGGTATTTACCAGTCTCTATATGATTTCGCCCGTAAGGTGGATCTGAGGGTCGTTAACAGAAAGGTTATGGAAAGCCTGATAAAATGCGGGGCTTTTGATAAGACAGGTATACGCAGATCCCAGGCGATGTCCATCCTGGATAAAGTGCTGGACATGGCATCCAGGGCGAATAAAGACAGGGATCTCGGACAAATGTCATTTTTTGACGAGGAAGTTGTGGCGGACAGTTTTGCTGAAAATTTTGAGGCTGTACCGGATATACCCGAATGGCCGGAACATGAACTGCTTACTAATGAAAAAGAGATGCTTGGGTTTTATATTTCGAACCACCCTTTATCGAGGTTCGAAAAACTCTTAAACGCGTATTCGACATGTAAAATCAAGGAACTGGCGGGTATGTCCGACGGATATGAAGTTATTATCGGCGGTATAATAAACAAGGTTAAAGTCACGGTCACGCGTAAAAAAGGCGAAAAAATGGCGATCGTCAGCCTGGAAGATCTGGATAATTTTGTCGAGGTACTGGTTTTTCCAAAAACTTACAGGAAAGACCCTGAGCTGATAAAAGAAGATAATCTTGTATATGTGGTCGGTACTTTAAACCTCCGCGAGGAGGAGCCCAAAATTATCGCGGAAGAAATAATACCGCTGGAAAAAGTAAAAGAAAAATATACGAAATCCGTGTTAATAAAACTTTCCAGCCTGGGCCTTGAAGAAAATATGATGCTGAAAGTGAAAAATATGATCCAGAGCTATCAGGGGAGCATCCCTGTATTCATCGATATTAAATCTCCGGGAGGCCGAAAGGTGCGCCTTGCGACAGATAAAGGACTTTCGGTTTTACCCTCGGATGAACTCATAAGCGGTCTTGAGAGAGTTGTCGGTGAAGGAAACGTGAAATTTATGACCAAATGACGCGGATGAGGCGGTTTTTTGAAACAAATATTAATATCATCTTGTTTTATATAAAAATCTTAGTATAAAGGCAGTAATCTTATTTTTGTTGACATACTTCATAAGTGGTGATAATATAAGCACTTATAATACGCGGTGTTTTGTGGTAGCAGTATATGGTTCCAGGTT
>JBDRAX010000243.1:0-2356 GCA_043823375.1 Candidatus Omnitrophota bacterium
ATCTAATCCTGTTTGCTCCCTTAGCTTTCTCATTTCAGCGTCAGTATCGGACCAGTAAGCTGCCTTCGCTAGTGGTGTTCTTCCGGATATCTACAGATTTCACCCTTACTTCCGGAATTCCGCTTACCTCTTCCATACTCAATCCCGCCAGTATCGAGTGCAGTTCCTTGGTTGAGCCAAGGGATTTCACACCCGACTTAGTAAGACGCCTACATGACCTTTACACCCAGTAAATCCGAACAACGCTTGCCACCTCCGTATTACCGCGGCTGCTGGCACGGAGTTAGCCGTGGCTTCCTCTGCTGGTACCGTCAAGCAAAATGGTTATTAACCATTTCACATTCATCCCAGCTGACAGAGCTTTACAACCCGAAGGCCTTCATCGCTCACGCGGCGTCGCATTGTCACCCTTGCGGGCATTGCAAAAGATCCTCGACTGCAGCCTCCCGTAGGAGTCTGGGCAGTGTCTCAGTCCCAGTGTGGCTGACCATCCTCTCAGACCAGCTACCCGTCTTAGCCTTGGTAGGCCGTTACCCCACCAACAAGCTGATAGGACGCGGGCTCATCTATTGGTGACAGGTCCATTTTCAGGATCCCCATCTTTAACCACTACTCATGTGAGCTGTGGTCTTAGCCGGTATTAGCCCGCCTTTCGGCAGGTTATTCCGAACCTATAGGTAAATTACCCACGCGTTACTCACCCGTTTGCCACTATCCCCCTCCGAAGAAAGAGATCGTTCGACTTGCATGCCTAATCCACGCCGCCAGCGTTCGTTCTGAGCCAGGATCAAACTCTTCAGTTTAATCTCATGGAACCATGCACTTTTGGCTATCTAAATTCAAAGAACAATCTCTATCAAGTATACTATTTTTTCGCGCTTTTCGCCAGATCTGACCGTTAAGATTCTGAATACTTTGATTGTCGTATTTCAAAACTTTCGTATCCATCAGCGCTTTTCAGAAGCACTATATAAAACTGTATGCCATAGAGCGTAGATGACATTTTACATGAATATTAATAAATGTCAAGCATTTTTAAATTTTTTTTTCAAGCCCGCAAAATTTTACAAAACTTGCGTTTCCCGACCTTCAGGACTTTACCATTTTTATCGAGAGTAACTATGGCGTTAACATCGCTCATCCGCTCTCCGTCTACGGAAACAGCGTTCTGCGAGATAAGTCTGCGGGCATCGCTCTTCGAAGAAGAAAACCCTATTTCATTTATCAGGTCTGACAAAACTATTTTATCTTTGTCTATATTGAACTCCGGCATATTCTCCGGTAATTCTTTTTTAGCGAAAACAGTTTCAAATTCCCGCGCGGCGTTTTCCGCCGCGCCCGAACCGTGATATTCAGCGACTATCGTTTCCGCCAATCGTGATTTTATTTTTTTGGGATGCGCTATGCCTGTCTCGACATCCTTTTTCAAAAGCGCGTAATCCGTATCCGTAAGCAGCTCATAATATCGCCACATCAGGTCATCGGAGATCGACATGATCTTCCCGAACATTTCTCCGGGTTTTTCATTAATGCCGACATAATTGTTAAGAGACTTTGACATTTTATCAGTACCGTCAAGCCCTTCGAGTATGGGCATTGTAAGAATAACCTGCGGCTCCATGCCGAAACTTCTCTGAAGGTCCCTTCCTACCAGAAGATTGAATTTCTGATCAGTACCGCCGAGCTCAACATCCGCTTTCATTACGACAGAGTCATATCCCTGGATCAGCGGGTATAAAAACTCCAATATACTAATAGGTGTATTATTCTTATATCTGTTCTGAAAATCGTCTCTCTCAAGCATACGGGCGACTGTATATCTCGCTGACAGGTCAAAAATACCCTCCGTACCGAGAGAAGAACACCATGTACTGTTAAATACGACTTTTGTTTTTTCCGGATCCAGGATCTTGAATATCTGCTCTTTGTATGTCCCGGCATTGCGCTCGACTTCTCCGGATGAAAGTTGTTTTCTTGTTTTAGACTTACCTGAAGGATCCCCTATACGGCCCGTAAAATCCCCTATTAAAAAATGGACATCGTGCCCGAGATCCTGGAAATGCTTCATTTTGCGAAGAAGCACCGTATGACCTAAATGTATATCGGGAGCCGATGGATCAAAACCCGCTTTTATTATAAGCGGAGTGCCCCTTGAAAGTTTTTCTTTAAGCTCCCCGGGGTTTATTATTTCCTCGGCACCTCTTTGTATTATTTTAAGCTGTTCGTCCAGAGTCTTCATAGTTCGGTAATTTTAACATATGTATTGAAGCCTGTCAAATGTACCGGGAAATGTATATATTTTTTTAGTGAACCGCTGAAAACTGCCTGTATTTTTTAATCTTCACTCCCGGGGTAC
>JBDRAX010000244.1:0-2209 GCA_043823375.1 Candidatus Omnitrophota bacterium
GTCTGACTGCGGCATGCCGGAAGAAAATGAATCTACTCGACTGTATGTCTCCCTGACCAGTTCTTTAAAGGTATAACGTCGACAGGCGGACATATCTTCTTTCAGGCGTTCTTCAGTGAACGGCTCGTTCTTTTTATTAAAGGCCTCCGTTACTCCGTCGGTATAGAGATAGACCGTGTCATCCGGCTCCAAAAGAAGCTTTTCATTCAAAAAGGCCGCTTCCTCGAATGCTCCCACAACAGTGCCCGTACAGGCACAGACAAATTTCGCCTCCTGTCCTTTACGGATCAGAAGCGGCGGGTTATGCCCGCCGTTGGCGTATTGAACCTCTCCCGTCTTCACGTTCAAAATGCCGCAGAAAATGGTGACGAACATACCGTTCGAATTATCGCGGGAGATTTCCCTGTTTACCCTCTCGAGTATCCGCGCGGGGTCCTTGAACATGCCCGCTGCCATTTTCAGAATGGTTTTGGTCATAGCCATAAAAAGCGCCGCAGGCACCCCTTTGCCTGACACATCCCCGATGGTGAAACAAAGGAGATCATCCTCGATAAAATAAAAATCGTAGAAGTCCCCTCCCACTTCCCTCGCGGGCCTGAGTTCCGCGTAAACGTCAAATTCATCTCTGTCCGGAAAAGGAGGAAATGTCTTTGGCAGGATGCCCATCTGGATGTTATGGGCGATCTTCAGTTCGCTCTCTATTTTTTCTTTGGCCGAAGTCGTCTTCTCAAGGTCCAGTATGTACATCTTCAGCGCTTTTTTCATGCGGCTGAAAGCTCCCGATAGGGCACCGACCTCGTCCCGCGCCTGTATCGGCGGCAGTTCGAAGTCGAAATTACCGTTCGCGATATCGCCGGTTTTTTGCGCCAGGACGCGCAGAGGCCTGGTGATAGAATTCGAAATAAGGACTATCACGACGAACAGGAATACAATGCCTATTACACCGAGGAACAATACGGCCCTGTTGAGATTAGTTATCCCGGCCATCATCTCGCTCTTCGGGAAAATGATAGCCAGGTACCAGCCGGTCGAAGGCACAGGCGCGTATGCCATCCAGCTTTCTTTCCCGGTGACTGTGTTCTTTACAGGGGCAAATCCGGAATCCCCCTTCAGCATCTCCTCCCCGATCTTCTCTAAACGCGGATTTTTTTCGGCCCGGGCGATATCGAATATCGTTTTCTCCATAATTAAATTTTTATCGGGATGCGTAATTACCGTCCCTTTCCGTGAGAGCAAGGCCGCGTAACCCGTTTCTTCTATCTTGATCGACGAAACAATGTCCTGAAGCCAGGCTAAAGAGATATCCGCCGTGACGACCCCGGTGAACGTTCTTTTTCCCTCTATTGCCCTGTAGAACGGTACGGAATAAGTGGCCATAATAATATCCCCGCCGCCCTTGTCAAAATAAGGTTCGCTCCACACTGCGCGGCCGGACTCCTTTGGAGCCTTATACCAGTGCCATTCCAAATATCGGTAAGAGTCCGTTCCCAGATCAGTGTATTCTATCTTACCGTCTTTCCTGAAAAAATACGGCGCGAAGTAAAAAGATCCCGCGTCGAAAGCGTAGGGTTCGAACGCGATAGTAGTCCCGTATATGTCAGTATTGTTTTCAACCACAAGGCGCAGCATGTCTTTGACCGCGTATTCATCGAACGGCCTTTCCCCCAGCAATTGAGCAATCTGTTCAGGGATCTTTTCGACAGGAAGCAATATCGTCTCGATCTTGTTCACAGTGCCTCTCGTCAGGTTCATGGCGTTCTCTTCTATCTTTTCGATAATGATCCCGCGGGAGACCGCGTAACTATAAGAGAATATAGACACGAAAATGACCGAGCAGCTGGTCAGGATGAAGAATATGAGCTTGAACGCAAGGCCTCTGTTCTTTATTATTGATAGCATGATATATTAGTATACCCACCGGTAAATATTATTACAAGGTTTTAGAGCGGACGGCAACCCGCATGCCGAACTTTGACTTTTCAGCCCGCGTTTCTCACAAACAGTCGTAGTGAGAAATGCGGGCTAACAGTCCGGCATAAGGCCCGGACGTTTTTCGCGTCAAGCTCCGGGAACAGGAGACCCCATTCGTTTTAAAAGGGCCCTGTACACATACGCGTACGCTATAACTGTGACCGGAACTGTTACAAGAAGCCCCGCGACAAGAGCCAGCGCGCCAAGGATATTGAGCAGGATCAAGAGGGCCGCGTAT
>JBDRAX010000245.1:0-12710 GCA_043823375.1 Candidatus Omnitrophota bacterium
GCCGAGCGCTCCCAGCACGCCTTCTTTAATATACCGCAGCTTTTGTTCAGTAATGCTTTTGGATGAATCTATTAAAAATATTATTTCTTTGGGTATAACTTCCAGGTTATTCCCTTTTTTCGCGGCAATAACTATCTTAAAGTATTTCTCTCCAGTGACCGGGTCCACATAGGTAGTCAATTTCAACCCGAGGGATTCCCCTATATCCTCGTATTGGCCCACCTGTACTCTGCCCTGCGAAGCCCTAAGCTCGTTCTCTCCGGCTGAAAAAGCCTGCTCCGAAGACGGCACCCATTCATCTGAAGCGGATACCTGTACCATAAAAGACGAGCTTCCCTGTTTTGAAGCAATAACCTTATACGGCCCCTCAGGCCTGGAGGCGTCTGCCAGAGCGCCCTGGGGTATATCGTTCAAAAGTTTCCGTTTCAAAGGCTCAGCGTCTTTTTTCGCTTTTTCGGCGTCTGACATGATACTTTCTTCCGCTTTGAATTTATCCTCAAAAGAAGGGAGTATTTCTTCCGCGTTCTCTTTTTTCTTATCGTCAACAAGCTTTTCATCTTCCGGTTTTTTCATAAGGAGCATATCACGCAGCGCCTTTTCTTTAGCTTCAGTGTCCTCCGCCGACATTTTCAGGGCGGGCACTTTGTTCTTCTCTTTTTCATAAAGATCGACCACTGAAGGCTTTTCCTCGACAGACCCGAGTTTGAAAATCCTGCGGCTTTCTTCCATGGCGCTTTTCATGCCTGAAAAATGTATATATGGGGCCCAAGCGAGGAACGCGGCATGCGCCGTGAGAGAAATAACTACGGCAGAAAGCACTATCTTCCTGTTACGATCCATTCTGTATCCGCCTCATTTCATCACCGGCTTTATCCGCGAATTCACTGTCAGGGTATCTCTCCCTCAATTCCGTAAACGCTTCCACGGCTTTACCGCCCATACCGGTCCTGGCGAAACATATGCCCGCCTGAAAAAGAGCCCTGGGAGAAATGTCTTTATCGTCGTAAAGTATGGCAACCATCATATACTGTTTAGCGGCGTCCCCGAAATTATTCATGCCGTAGTTCAGGTTGCCCATTTCAAATCTGGCCAACGCGCCCGTAACATTATCGCTGTGTTTCTCAAGAGCCGAATTCAGCATCTCCATGGCTTTTTCTTTTTCACCCGTCTCAGCGTAAATCCTGCCCAGCCCCAGGTATGAACGCTCCAGATACGGAGAAGACACGCCGCTGTCTATCGCTTTTAAGAAATATTCTTTTGCCTTCGAAAAATCCTTTAACTGCCTCAGGCTCTCGCCGTAGACATAAAATATTTCCCCGCCGTAAGAGTTAGAGGGATATTTACGCGCCATGGCATCCAGGGCTTTAACCGATTGGCCGCTCTGGTTATTCTGGAGGTAGTAATCCGCGACCCAGCGGTACACGCCTTCGGGAAGGGCGTAGTTCTCATCATCGGATATCAGCCGGCAATATATCCATGCCGCTTTTTCATAGTCGCCTTTTTGAAAATAACAATAAGCCATCGCTTCCGTAGCCCGCCCGTAAAACTCACCTTTCCCCTTGGAAACGATCCCCGAATAAACAGCTAACGCCTCATCCCAGTTTTCCTTCTTCTGATAAGCCTGGCCTATCCAGTAATCCGCGTTTTCGAGGGATACGGACTTCGGGAAGGACTGTTTGAACATCCCGTAAGTCTCGATCGCCCGGTCATACTCCCCTCCCTCGAAATACGCGTATCCCAGCTGATACACCGCGTTCTCTTCCAGGGGATCTCCTTTGAATCTGGCAATAAAACTCTTATAATCTTTTTCAGCTTCTTTATACCTCTTAAGGTTCAGGTTTTCCTGCGCGGATTTAAGGAGCGCGGACGGGCTCAGCTCATCCGCGGGATACATGTCAGCGAACATACCGCAGTACTTAACAGCTTCTTCAGCGCGCCCGGTATCCGCGTACAACCATGCCATATCATATAGCGCCTGTTTCCCGTATTTTGACTCCCTGAAATTTTTCACCAGAAGGCTGTACGTTCTAAGCGCCTCATCAGGCTTGCCCGAGAGCGCCAGAGCTTTTGCCTTTATATAGTAAGCCTCATCCGTGGAATCCTTTGTTCCTGATGATATATAAACATCAATACTCGCGAGGCACCCGGCGTATTTTTTCAGATTAAAAAACGCCCGGCTCTCGTTCAATTTTGATCGTAACCCGAACTTGGTCCCCGGATATTTTTCATACGCTTCGAAATACACGCTCCCTGCCTCTTCAAAAAGGCCTTCCGCGAGGTAACTGTTACCCAGCACAAATAACGCGCGCGCTTTTTCACCGGGTTCTTTCATCCCCTCGAAAAACCCGCGCGCGGACCCCATTATCCAGTCATAGTCGCCCTTCATATACCGCGCCGTAAGAAGCCCCAGCACAGCGTTATCATAACTTTTACCGCCGTCGTCAAGCCCCGCGGCCTTCGCGTAATACTCCGCGGCTTTATCATATTCTCCAAGCATATAATACGCTTTGCCGGCACCGATAAAAGCTTTGGCGGATAAAGTTCTGTCTTTACCGTCAACACCGGCTTTTAAATATGACCCAGCGGAACGTTCATAGTCCTTCTCCCTGAAATACAGGTCCCCCAGGCTCATAAAAGTAAATACCCTGTATTCATCCGGGAGAGGGCCGGACAACAGGCCCTCGAAGATCTGTTTTGAAGACGTATACTCCCCATCCTTAAGAAAACTTGCCGCCAGATAATACCTCGCCTGGGCAGGGAGATCCGGGTTCTCTTTACTTGCGGCTAGCGCGCCGAGTATTTTCCTGGCTTCCGCTCCCCTGCCTTTAAGGTAATACACCTGCCCCTTCCTCAGTTCGGCCTTGAGGTTAAGCTCCCCCGCGGGGTATTTTCTCTGGAAGCCTTCGAAGTTTTTCAAAGCGCTGTCATATTCACCCGCCATGAAATAACTCTCGGCTATACGGTAAACAGCTGATTCCGCGTACGCGCTCCCGGGATACTTTTTCAGAAAATCGTTATACCCGTCTATTGCCATGTCGTACATGCCCCTTGAAAAAAGCCCGTTCGCGAAATCGAACTCTTCGGTTTCCACCGCGTCTTTACTGTTTTCGCAGAAAGAAACAGAGCATGAAAAAAATAAGGCAGCCAGAAGCAGATAACCGGTTTTGAATTTCATATTTTTAAAGGCCACGTGGGAACTCTCTCTCTATTTTTTTTCTTCTTTTAAAGTGGCAAAAGACACATTCCATATCCCGGCTCCGGCGCAGATATCCAGGACCTTTATCACATTCTCATGAAAAGTCTCTTTATCCGCCCTTATGATCACGGGCTGGCTCTTGTACAGTTCAGTTATACGGCGGAGCATTTCATCCAGGCCTTCGGGGCTCAACCGCCTCTGATTGACGACGATCTCTCCGTTCCTGGTTATATTGATTATGATCTCTCCCGGCGCGCGCGAAACATCAGTAGATTCTTTCGCGGTAGGGACCGTAATATTTATCTCCGTCTCCAGCTGGTAGAATATAGAAGACGCCATAAAAAATATGAGCAGAAGAAAAACGATATCTATAAGAGGCGCCATCTGTATAACAGGCCTCTCCTGCGCGAAGTTAGTGTCATTGGAAAAATTCATAACAGCCCTCTTCAATTCTTCTTATCGATGATAAGATGGTAGAATTCCGTTGATATATTCTCAAGGACAGCTGTCGCGGTCTGTATTTTCCCGCGAAAAAAAGAGTAAAAGATCATCGCCGGAATAGCGATTATAAGCCCGGCCGCGGTTGTGACCATGGCCTTGGAAATACCGCTCGCGAGTAATATAGGCTTAACCGCGCCGGTCTGGAACGCGATAACATTGAAAGCCTGGATCATCCCCAGAACAGTACCCAGAAGCCCTACCATAGGAGCTATAGCCGCTACATCCGCGAGATAACTCAACTTCTGCCGGAGCCCGTCTAAAACACGCCTGGCTTCGTCTTCAATGGCTTCTTTTATCACCACGTTCTCCCTGTCCCGTTTGGAAAGCCCGGCGAGAAGAACGCCGGATAGAAGGTTTTTACTGTTACTGCACATAATGACCGCTTCATCATCCTTGCCTTGCTCAATAAGCCTTACCGCTTCTTCCTGGAAATCGGCAGGTATGAGTTTATCCGTCTTAAACGACATAAAGTAATATATTATGAGCCCCAGGGCCGCGATAGAAAGGCCGCCCAGGACCACCATGGCCGCGCCTCCGGCCATTATTATCTGCCACAGAGTCATCCCTTTTTCAGCGGCCCCCGTATCCGGTATATATTTCCCGAGGTTCTCAGCCCCGGCGCTTAGCTCCCGCAGAAAACAAAAAACAAACGCGCCGCAAAAAATCCCCCCGAAACTCCTTTTATACCACGGCATATCTTCCTCCTGATTTTAACCTGAATTCCCAACTGTAACTATATATAACCCCCCGCCTGTACGCGGGCTTTTCTATCAGAAATACCAGACTGAACCCGGCAGACGATCCCCGGGTTTCATAAAATATGATTATACCACCAAGAAAGGTGTTCCGCAAAAAAAAAGAAAACCGTATTCTTACCTTACCGGGAGGCAGTGATACTTTCGCGGATATGTCCTATGGAAAAATATTTGAATGGATAAACTTCACTAATCGGTCTTTATCAAGCCGGTTTATATTTGACAGGCGTACTCCTACGCGATAATATCCTTCTTTCCCTTTTTGCCGCGACACCCAGGCAACTTCTCCTCCGACAAACATTGGTATATCATCATTCGGGATCTTTACTTCCAACTCGATTTTTTCACCTTTAACCAATTTATCATTCGAGATTATCCCGAGACCTGAACAGGAAATATCGCTTATGTCTAACTTTTTGTTTTTATTGCCGCTGTCAAAACATTCCATATCTTCCAGAAAAATATTGTATCGAAGGTATTCTCTTTTATTATTCATATTGTTTTTTCCGAAAAATTTTCACAAGATCAGCCAGTATGGAACGTATCAATTTTATCACACCGCGAAAGAAAGTCAAACTTATCATTCATCCGAGATAACTGTCACATATAATAAGGCTTCCCGCGTCATAAAGCGGCAGCCCCTTCAAATCAATATACCGTTTTTCATGCTTCACAAAAAAATCTCTTATCCCGGGAAATTCGGGATGCGTTTCAATATCCCCCAGAAAAACCGTAGTCCCATCCGGCATTCTGCCGCTCGCTCCCCCGATAAAACCGTATATTTCTCCGGGGAGGGTTATTGATCCAGGTGGAATAAAAAGAACATCGATGCTTTCTCTTTCCGCCACAGCCGCTATACTGCCGTCACTTGTTATCACCGCGTTATCGTTTATAAAAACGGCGGAACATCTCGTATATCCCTGTTTCACGTCAACGAGCCGCAGCCCGGCTTCCTTCACCCTTTCCAGAATAACACTGTCAGTACACGCCGTCTTATGAAAAAAATTATCCCCCGCGCGTAACGCGTTATAAGGCGCGGTACATGGGTATCGCCCATGAGGGCGCGCTTCTCCCCGGATCAGCCGTATACCGTTTTTTTTCAATTCATCCGCGTCTTCCCGCTCAATGGACGGAGAAAAGATAAGTGTATCGCCCGCGATCTGAAAAAAATATATGTCAGGATGGCACAGGATCGAATCATAAACAGTACAGCCTCCCGGGCGCGGGCCGCTGAAAGAGAAAAACACACACGCGCCGCACTTATCCGCTAACGCTTTAAGATATTTATCAGGAAGCCTTTTGTCATGTATAATAACCATACTTTACCCGCCGCGTGGAGAAAGAACGCGGATCGCGATCATGATCACCGCATCCCTTCGGGAAGGATCATTTTTGCCATAATTTTTCTATCCGCCACGATAACCCCGCCTGTACCCGTAAAACGCAGACTGTTTTTCAAAATACTGCCGTCACTCTTCACTAAAGGCGTGTTTTTTCCGAATATCTTTTTTATTTCCGGCGCGTTCGCTTTTCCGAAACCGTAAAAAGCGGCTTCATCCGACGGGTTATACGCTATCTCCTCTATTGTTCCCGGCGGATTCTCCCGGGCGTACCGGAGCATCATACCGAATACGCGGCTTTCCGCTTTCATCCTGAACGCGGGGTGAAAAGGCCCGGCAACTAAATCGTTCCCGTTTATTAACCCTTCCGACGGATGCAGTCCGCACCTTATCACACTTATCCCCATTGATCCGAAATAGACAAGAAGCATGGCGCACCTCTCGACCGCTTCCTCCTCAGTAAGAGGCGTATACTCCTTCCTTTTATAGAGAGCTTCAAGCTCCGTACCTCTAATAACAAGCACGGGATAGATCCTGGCCTGGCTCGCGCCGAGACGCGCCGCCTCTACCGCGGTAAAGCACTCATCCTCAAACGTGCTCAGCGGAAGAGCGCACATGATCTGGTGGCACAGCCTGAATCCATGCCGGACTATCATCCTGGAAGCGTTCTCAGTATCAAGGGCGCTATGCCCTCTTTTAGAGGCATTTAATACCCTGTCAGACATAGACTGCACACCAAGCTCTATACATGATACCCCTTTTTCTCTCAAAAAAGCGAGGACATCGTGATCTATCAGGTCAGGCCGGGTGGACAGCCTGATACCGCTTATAAGCCCTTTTTTGATATACGGTTCAACCGGCTTAAGCAAAGCTTCCTGCGTATCCCGGGGAAGGCCGGTAAACGTGCCTCCGAAAAAACCGGCTTCCACCTCGGCTTCACCGCGCGGCATAGTCGCAAGATACCGCTCGATCTTTTCAGGGATATCACGAGGAGACGGGATCTCCTGGCCGGTAATCTTTTTCTGGTTACAGAAAACACACTGACAAGGGCATCCTTTATGGAGAATAAAAAACGGTATAGTATAGTGTTTGATCATTATCACCGCGCGCGGTATTTAAAAAAACGTTACGCCTCTTCCACATAGTCCAGCAGATCAAGGCCCGCCTCGCTGAACAGTTCTTTCAGTTTCATCATGGGAAGGCCGAGTATATTGAAATAAGACCCTCTTATATTATCGAAAATAATGGACCCTACTCCCTCGATGGAAAAACCTCCCGCTTTATCATACGGCCCCAGAAGCCTGAAATATCTATCAACTTCTCTGTCCGTCAGCGAAGCGACATTAAGGCTGCTTTTCTCAAAACCGACCGCTTTAGCGCCTTTGAGAGAATCGATCACGCACAACCCCGTACATACTTCCACTTCGCCGCCTGAAAAATTCTTAAGAAGCATCCGCGCGTCTTCCTCGCTACCGGGTTTTCCGATGACCTTCCCGCCGTAAACAACCAGAGTATCCGCGGCAACCACTATAGACAACTCTTCTCCTGACGCCACAGTTTCAGCTTTTCTGAGCGCGTTGATCTGCACCGTTTCATATACGGGCCTGTGCTGTTCCAGGTCTTCTTCCGCGCCGCTCGGGACTACCCTGAATTTAATGCCGCATGAAGAAAGTATCTCCGCTCTTCTGACGGAAGCTGAAGCTAAAATAATATCTCTACGCATATACTCCCCTTTCCAGCGTTAACAGGGCATATACGGCCCCGGGCCGCTGTCCTCAAAGACCAGATGCCTGTCGCGCGCGCGTATCCCGCCCAGAAATTCCCTGAAAGAATCATAACCGGCAACTTTTCTATACGCCCTCATGACATCATTGAGGCCTTTGAATTTTTTCAGATACCACGTCACATGTTTATACATTTTTCTTACGGCACTGTACTCATCGTAGAAATTCAGGCATAACGCGAAATGTTCATGGATAACATCAACGATCTCCCCGAACGAAAGATCCGCCGGGGCATCCTCACCTGAAAGAACGCGTTTTATGTCTCTGAATATCCACGGCCTGCCAAGCGACCCGCGCGCTACAAATACCGCGTCGCATCCCGTATTTTTAAGGACGTCCGCGGCATCCCGCGGGCTGAAAATATTTCCACTGGCAAAAACAGGGATATCGACCGCTTCCCTGACTTCCCGCACTATCCCATGGTCAGCCTTTCCTTTGTACATCTGTTCTCTCGTTTTAGGGTGAACGCATATGGCGCGGGCGCCTTCCGAAGCGGCGATCTTAGCGACTTCCAGATAGTTGAGGTTATCTTCATCCCATCCGCTTCTTATTTTGACGGTAACAGGGACCGATACTTCCTTTGCCAACCTGCCTATGATCCTGCCGAGTTTAAGCGGATCCTTCAAAAGGGCGGACCCTTTTCCAGCTTTAATAACCTTTCTGGCCGGACAGCCCGCGTTAATATCAATAAGCCTGAATCCTTTTTCTTCACATATTTTCGCCGTAAACAAAAGTTTATTCTCATCCTGGCCGACTATCTGTATCCCGAGCGGACTGTCTTCCGGGCGCCTCTCCATCAGAGTAAATGTCTTCCTGTTATTGTAGACTATGCCGTTTACATCTATCATTTCCGTAAAAGCGAACGCGCACCCGCGCCTCCTGGCCATAATACGAAAAGGCGCGTCAGTTACCCCCGCCATAGGAGACAACACCGCTTTCGCGTCTATTATCTGCCTGACTGGATCAAGGCCCGCGTTATTTATTATTTCCGCTGATCTATTTTCAGTTTTTTGTTCTGTCATACTTTCGCTCTTTTTTAGCGCCGCGAGCCAGGGCCCTCTTCCCCGTTTACAGCTCCAGTTCTCTCCTGTATTCATCGGTGATCGCGCGCTGAAGCTCAGGACATATTTTTTTGCCGGAGAGCTTCCCCTTTTTTGCCGCTTTTGCCTTCTTTTTTTTAACCGCGAGTTCCTCCGCGAAAATAAGCCCCGCGCCGTATCCCCTGGACATATTCCTGACATAATTATCATTAGAAGCCAGGACAACCCCTGCCGTAACGGGAACATTCCTTAACCGTCTGGATTATTTTATCATCCCCCCGGCCTGTTTCCGAAAAAACCTGGTCTTTTCCCCTGAGCCTGTTCAGAACAGGATCTTTGCGGTACTTATCGTCCCCGTCAAAAACAACCCGGACATTGCTGATATACCCGCTCGACCGGGCGTATTCACGGCTTAAAGCGATTATCGACTGCCTCGCGGACAGCAGGCTTTTATCCATTTCCTTCCTGACGGCGGAAATCGCGTTAATAGCGTTATATCCGTCCACAACAAGCGTTACCGGCATAATTTCCCCTCTTTTAACGGCATATATTATAACACTCCGGGTTTATCCGCCCAAGCGGTAAAATCATTTATCACAGCCTGACACCGCCTGCCGCGGCAAAAGGAGAGGATCTCTCATTCACCATGCGTTCCTTCTTCTTCTATTATTCTTATACGCATCTTCCTTACAACCTGCCCGAAAACATCGTTTACTACATCACGCTCGATATAATAATAAACAGACTTCCCTTCTTTGCGGTAATTTATCAGATTGCAATCCTTCAATATATGAAGATGGTGGGAGACTGTCGGTTGAGAGACCTTAAATTCCGAACAGATATCTGTAACATTCATTTCCTGTTCGCCCAGAAGTTCCAGTATTTCCTGCCGGGTCTGGTCCGCCAGGGCTTTAAAGATCTTCACAAAATCATAATCAGTCATTTCCCCGTCCTCCGCGCTACTTATTTTTCTCTGTTTCAAACCATGCCGCCGGATGCGAAAGTTGTAAAAATATCCGGGAAAACCTTTAAGCCTTTATCTTCAATGTCACTATAAGATCACCGGCATGTTTACAGCACGGGCATTTTTCACCCTGCCCGCGTAAACGCATTTTCTGGCCGTTCTTTACGCCTGGAGGTACTTTCAATGTAATATTCTTTCCGCCTGAAATCGTGAATTTCGCTTCTCCTCCCTTTTCCGCCAGGTTTTTCGGTATGGGAAGTACCGCCCGTATATCCGTATCTACCTCGCCGGAAGCGTCCCCCCCGGGATGGCCGCCGGGTGAATAGTAATAGGTATATCCCCCTTTTCTGCCGCGTTTCGTTCCGCCCGAAAAAACATCTCCGAAAATATCGCTGAAAACGGACCCGGATGAAAAGCCATCCCCGCTCGAAAAATGCCTGGCGAAATCGGAAAAATCGAATCCCTGTGAAGACGAAAAGTCTCCGGAAAAACCTCCCATTTGCCTCATATTGTCATATTTTTTCCTGCGCTCCGCGTCTCCCAGAGTATAATAAGCGGAAGATAGTTCCTTAAAGGTTTCCTCCGCCTTTTTATCTCCCGGGTTTTTATCAGGATGGTATTTTTTAGCGAGCTTGCGGTAAGCCTTTTTTATCTCCTGCTCACTCGCGTCTTCCTTCACGCCCAGAACATCATAATAATTTTTCTCAGCCATCAGCTTATTCTCCCTTTCCGGACCCGAATTGAAAAACCCCGGATTTTACGTCAAAATCCAGCGTTACATCATCGCCGTCTTTTATATTCCCTTTCAGTATTTCCAGCGCCATCTTATCCTGTATTTCCTTCTGTATAAGCCGTTTAAGAGGCCGCGCGCCGTAATCCGGGTCATATCCCCGGCTTGCCAGTTCCTTTAACGCTTTTTCCCCTACTCTAAGCTTAATATTTTTCGCGCCCAGCCGTTTTCTTATTTCCGCCAGTTCAAGTTCTACAATACGCAGGATATCTCCCTCATTCAGCCTGTTAAAAATTATCGTGTCGTCTATCCTGTTAAGAAATTCCGGCCTGAAATATTTCTTAAGCTCCGCGGTGACATCCCCCGCGATATCCTCCGCGCGCTTTCCTCTGTCCGAAAAATACTGGCTTCCTATATTTGAAGTCATAATAATGATAGTATTCTTAAAATCGACCACATGCCCCTGATTATCAGTAAGCCGCCCGTCATCAAGTATCTGAAGCAGCACGTTAAAAACATCATGATGCGCTTTTTCTATCTCATCAAGAAGCACAACACTGTAAGGCCTCCGGCGGACTTTTTCCGTAAGCTGGCCTCCCTCCTCATAACCCACATACCCGGGAGGCGCCCCTATCAGCCTTGACACCGCGTGTTTCTCCATATATTCCGACATATCTATCCTCACCATGGCTTCGGGGTCATTAAAAAGAAACCACGCGAGAGTCCTGGCCATATAAGTTTTCCCCACACCCGTAGGCCCCAGGAAGAGCAAAGATCCCATAGGCCTGGCGGGGTCTCCCAGCCCGCTCCTGGAACGCCTTATGGTATTGGATACTTTTTCAACCGCCGCGTCCTGCCCCACTATCCGCGTCTTAAGTATATCTTCCATATTAACAAGCTTTTCCAGCTCCGACTCCACAAGTTTTGAAACCGGTATCCCTGTCCACTGGGATACAATTTCAGCTATATCCTCATCATCAACTTCTTCCTTGAGCATCTTTTTTTCTTTCTGGATGTCCATGAGTTTCCTGCTCTCATCTTCAAGCTGTCCCCGCAGTTCCACGAGCGTGCCGTACCTTAACTCGGAAACTCTGGCCAGATCACCTTCTTTCTCGGCGGCTGCCTCTTCTATCCTGGTTTTATCGATCTTTTCCTTTATCTCACGTATTTTCCCTATACATCCCTTTTCTTTTTCCCAGTGTTTTTTCATCTCCTGCAGGTTCTCCCGCAGTTCTTTCAGGTCATCGTCCACGTCCCGCATTTTTGTTTTTCCCGCGCCGGTCTTTTCCTCTTTTTTCAGCGCCTGGCGTTCAATTTCAAGCCGCGTTATTTTTCTCTGCACCTGGTCGATCTCGGTAGGCACGCTATCTATCTCGATACGCAGTTTTGAAGCCGCCTCATCAATAAGATCAATTGCCTTGTCCGGCAGGAATCTGTTCGTTATATACCTGTGTGACAAAGTAGCGGCCGCGACTATCGCTGAATCAGCTATCCTCACCCCATGGTGAACTTCATATTTTTCTTTAAGACCCCTGAGTATGGCGATAGTATTCTCAACAGAAGGCTCTCCTATAAATATCTGCTGAAAACGCCTCTCCAGAGCTTTATCTTTTTCTACGTATTTCCGGTATTCATCCAGCGTGGTCGCCCCGATACATCTCAATTCCCCGCGGGCAAGCGCCGGTTTAAGCATATTAGAAGCATCGACGGCTCCTTCGGCTCCGCCGGCTCCAACAAGAGTATGTAGCTCGTCGATAAAAAGGATTATCTCCCCTTCCCTTTCCTTTATCTCTTTCAGTACAGCTTTTAATCTGTCCTCAAATTCACCCCTGTATTTTGCCCCGGCTATCAAAGCCCCCAGATCAAGAGATATGATCCTCTTATCCTTAAGCCTGTTAGGCACATCTCCCGAACAGATCCTCTGCGCCAGGCCTTCTACAACCGCCGTCTTACCTGTACCCGGATCACCGATAAGCACAGGATTATTCTTTGTCCTCCTCGACAATACATGAATGAGCCTGCGGATCTCCTCATCCCTTCCTATCACAGGATCCAGTTTCCCCATCTCAGCCATTTCTACCAGATCCCTGCCGTACTTCTCCAAAGCCCGGAACTTACCTTCTGGGTTTTCGTCAGTGACCCTGTGCCCTCCCCTGAGTTCCTGGAGAGCGCCCAATATATTATTTTTCGTAATATGACTATCCGCCAAAAGCCCCGACAGAGCGGTATCTTTCTCCTCTGACATAGCAAGGAGTAAATGCTCAACACTTATATAATCATCTTTAAGTTGTTTTGCTTCTTTTTCCGCCTCAGCAAGTATCTTCCGCGCCCGGTCAGACAGATAAGGCTGAACCGCGCCTCCCGTCACCCTGGCCCTTTTTTCAAGCTCTTTTTCTATAT
>JBDRAX010000246.1:0-5221 GCA_043823375.1 Candidatus Omnitrophota bacterium
GGTAACGTTCTTTTCGCCAGTGAGCTGATAAAAATGGTATACGTTGCTCCGGAGTATATTGAAAATACATGGCAACTTTATCAAAAGTATAAAGATAAGGAGTTTAGTTTTACGGATGTATCGTGTTTCTCAATAATGAAGAACCTTGGTATTAGTAAAGCAGTTTCTTTTGATAAGGAATTTGTCAAAGTGGGGATTGAGTTGTTTTGATTGAACTACTCCCTTCGTCAAGGCCAATATGTCTGAATTTTAAGGTGTAATAGCGGAAGCCTTTTTTGGCGGACACTTTTCGCGTAACAGATCCGCAGATTTTTATATCTGAAAATTCCGCTTATTATCTATTTTATCTCTTCGACAACCCACGGCAAACCGTGCATGTTAAGCTTTTCCATGAACGGGTCGGGGTCGAGCTGTTCCATGTTAAAGACGCCTTTTCCTTTCCACGCGCCGGTCAGGATAAGCATGGCGCCTATCATTGCCGGGACTCCCGTGGTATAGGAAATAGCCTGAGACTTTACTTCTTTATAGCACTCGGCGTGGTCGCATACGTTATAGATGTATATCGTCTTCTTTTTCCCGAGCTTTATTCCCTCCATCATACAGCCGATATTGGTTTTCCCCGTGTAATTCTCGCCCAGAGACGAAGGCTCGGGAAGAACTGCTTTCAGAAATTTAAGAGGCACTATCTTAGCCCCTTCATAGTCAACGGGGTCTATCCTGGTCATTCCCACATTCTGAAGGACCCTGAGATGCGTAAGATACTCCTGCCCGAAAGTCATCCAGAAACGTATTCGCTTAAGCCCCTTGATATTCAATACGAGCGACTCCAGTTCCTCGTGGTACATAAGATACATCTCACGCGGCCCGATCTCGGGAAAATCGAATGTCTTATGCACTGATAGCGGGTCCGTTTCTTTCCACTCGCCGCCTTCCCAGTATTTACCCCGTTGGGTAATTTCCCTGATATTTATCTCGGGGTTGAAATTTGTCGCGAAAGGATGCCCGTGGGAACCCGCGTTACAGTCCATAATATCGACATAATTTATTTCATCGAAATAATGCTTAAGCGCGTACGCGCAGAAAACATTAGTCACCCCAGGGTCAAAACCCGACCCGAGTAAAGCCATTAAATTTTTTTCCTTAAACCGCTCCTGGTATTCCCACTGCCATTTATAACAGAATTTAGCTTCATCCGGCGGCTCGTAATTCGCCGTATCGAGATAATTGACCCCCGTCTCGAGGCACGCGTCCATAATAGAAAGGTCCTGATATGGCAGGGCGACATTGATCACAAGAACCGGCTTAAAATCACGGATAAGCCCGGCAAGTTCCCCCGCGTTATCCGCGTCAACTTTAGCCGTGCGTATCGGGCGGCTCAGTTCGGAAGCTATTTTTTCACATTTCCCGAGTGTACGGCTCGCCAGGCATATTTCACTGAAAACCTCCGGCACCTGGGCGCATTTATGAGTAACTACCCCTCCTACCCCTCCGGCTCCTATTATTAATACTCTGCTCATTTTGCCCCTCTCTTTTTTTGATACAGGAAGTTTCCCGATTTTCCCCTGTTAAAGTGCTATCATTTTATCAAAACACTAAAAAGCTGTAAATGATTTACTCTAATTACCAATATTTTCCCTCTACTATGCCTGACCCGGATATCTCCTTTGACCGTACCTTTTCTATTGACGTACGTTTATTTGGAGTTAAAATATTTTATCGGGACTATCGCTTAAAGCCGAAAACATAAATCAATGCCTGTATCAACCGGAAAAAAACTGTTACTCGGACTTCTTTTCCTTTCCATTGCCTTTGTTCTTTTACGGCTCCGGACAGTAGGGCATCTGCTCATGTGGGATGAGGCCTGGAACATACTCTCCCTCAGAGCTTACATAAATGACGCGCAGGGCGACCCGTTTTACTGGTATTACAGGTTCCATCCTCCTCTATATATGTTTTTCGCGGAATTGCTGTTGCCGTTCAGGCATGGGTTCGACATACGGGCGGAGCTTCTTTCCCTGTTCTTTTCATATTGCGCGTTCGTGGTAACGTATCTTTTAAGCGCGAGGATCGGAGGGTGGAAATTAGCATGGCTTACGGGTATTTTCCTATGCTTCATGCCCGCTTCCACAGGCTACGACACATGGATAAAAAGAGACGGCCTCGCCGCCGCGCTGGGGTATCTGGCAGTATTTTTTGTTTACCGGAAAAAGTATTTCTGGTGCGCCGCGGCCCTTTCCCTTTCGTTATTGAGCAAGGAAAGCGGGTTCTTTTTCTTAATAGCCGCTGTGATCCTGATCCTCGCCTCGGATGAAGAAAAAAAAATACGCTCTCTTCTCTTTATATGCGCGGTTATTTTCGCGGCTGTATCCTGGTGGTATATCCCCTTAAGCCGCCTCACGAAAAACCTGTCTGACTTTTATTTTTCCGGGAAAATATACGGAGCAATGTGGTCAGCTTCCCCATTTTATTATCTAAAAAAAATGATCCCGGATTTAGGCGTACCCATGCTCTTTTTCTTTTCAGCCGGTTTTTTGTACGCGTTTTTCCTGATAATAAAAAAGAAACAGAAAAAATGGCTTATTCCTCTTTCCGTTCTTGTTCCGGTCTATCTTATTATTTCCACTCTCTTTTCCACAAAAACCCCATGGCTCTCATTTTCCGCGGGCCCCGCGTCAGCGATCATAGCCGGCGGAGGGGCTCTATTCCTCATTAAAAAAGCGGAGAAGATACGGGCCCTGGCTGTTTTAGTTCCGGTACTACTGCTCCTTCACGTATACACGGGAATTTCCTTCTCCTATTCCGGATACCACAAACGCACTTACCCCAACGGCTGGCCCGGCGCGGATTCCTCACGGAGCCTGGCGTATTTTCTTAATGACAATATGAAAAAAGACGCGAGCCTCATGATCGCCCCGTTCGCCTACTGGAAAATGCCAGTCTGCCCGGTCTTCCTGTTCTACTGGGAAGCGCGGCCTGTCACTTTAATAAAAGGGGATGAAAAAGCGGAAGAAATACTGGGTTATATAAAAAATAAAGGGATTTCCTGGTTCGTTATTCCGGATTCACCGGACCCCGAATATAATTTCCATATCCTGGCAGACGAGATCACAAAACTCAGCGGCACAGCTCCGCGCAAAGCGGGATGGTCTCTTATCTGGAATTTTGAGGAACAGCAGGCTTCATAAAAAAACGGGAAAGGCCGGCCATGCCTTCTCTCGGCATAACCGGCCTTTCCCGTTTTTCTCATACCGTTACTCGGTCCGTTATTTGTTATTCTCCGCCAGGAGAGCGATCATTTCTTTTTTATCCGCCGCGCCGAGTATCCTCTCGGTAACACCTTCATTACGCAGCAGTTTGGAGATCTTCGCAAGTATCCTCAAGTGCGCGAAAATATTAGGCGCGCATATCATAAAGAACAGATGTACCTTCTTTTTGTCCGGAGCGGAAAAATCTATCCCTTCCACCGACCTGCCTATAACGATCTTAGGCTCGGAGAAAAGTTCCGGGTTCGGGTTTCTCGGGTGCGGTATAGCTACGCCGTTCCCGACAGCGGTGCTTAACATCCATTCACGTTTTCTCAGTTGTTTTATCAGTTTCTTTCTATTCGAAACTATCCCCCCCTGAGCGGCAATATCGGCGAGCTCATTAAGCAGAGCGTCATTATCCGCTGCTTTCATGTCCGGTTCGATCAAAGACTCATCCACCAGGCTTGCCAGCGGGATCTGTTCCTTTTCCGTTTCTATTATGGAGTCAAGGTCGCCTTCCGGAGCGTTTACAGCTATATCCCTGTGCAGGCTCTGATCTATGCTCTCCGCGACAAAAGTCCACTCATCGTCTACTTTCACGCCCGGGATCTTCTTATTTTCAGCCAGGTCTAAAACCGTTTTTTCATTTACCTTCATATACTCCGCGAGCTCTTTCAGCGTCATTATTTTTTCTTCACTCATCACATTCCTTTCTTTTTCTTACTTAATCTTACTTAAACAGATAATTTCAACTATTCTCTGACTATTATGTTATATATTTCATTTTACAATGTCAATATGTATTTGTTTTCTTAATAAAAGCATCACTGACCGATAAGGCATTTAGAAACATAAATCCTTTTGATCAATCGTTTTACATAGACTGATCCCTCTGTCCTGAAGCGGAACATTTTTTACCGAATAATCCGCTATATATCTTCGGGGCTGTACAATACGATCATTTTTAAAATATTCCATAACAGCCACACACACGACTGGCCGCGGATATCGGGCCGAATAATGCTAATTACTAAAAATAAACATATATCACAGCGCGAAAGGCCTTTCGGGATGCAAAATAATATTTACAAATAAATCGGCTGTAGGGTTTAAAAGTCAGTTATTACAGGTTTTTCAGCAATTCATCCCGCGCCTTTTTCCATTCTCTGATAACAAACTATTGACACCTTACGAATAAGGTGTCACAATCTTTTGGAACACGAAATCAGTTCTCTAAAATACCGACATTTTATACGGCCGGAAATATTTCCGGATCATAAAAACGCAAAAAAAAAGAAAAAGGAGGAAAGAATGGAAAGAAAACGGAAGCTGTTATTTAACGTTATTTTTGCTCTTGCCCTGTCAAGGTGTATTACGGCAGGCGCGGACAGCACATTCTCAACAGATGTGGAACTCAGCGACAGGTGGAACCTCGGGGTGAGCAGTTCCATCGTGATGCCGCGGGAAAGCGCTCTGAAAAACGGCGTACAGATACAGGGCCTTTTATCCTATGACCTGTACAGTTTCCTGGCGCTCGGAGTGGAGACCGGATGGACCGGGGCCATTAAAGCGGAACAGGAAGGCATAGACCTTGGAACACTTAATTCATGGAGTATCCTGGGCGACATTATAGTCAAGTTACCCATAAAAACAGGCGATTTCCTTTTTGTACCTTATGTGGTAAACGGTTTCGGCGGGATCGTACCCGATTTTGACGAAGGCGACACACTTTCCAACGCCGGTTTATCAATAGAATACGATCCGGCGTTTATCTATAAATTAGGAGGAGGCCTGGATTTTTATATAACGGAAATGCTGGGGCTGACATTTGAAATAAGTTATCAATGGGCTGATATCAGAGGAACAGGAGAATGGAACGGAACAAAAATAGCCTCCGGCAGTGACAAGATCGACGCGTTGTATATCGGAGTAGGGTTAAAACTTAAGTTTTAACACCGGCTCTTAAGCATCGCGCG
>JBDRAX010000247.1:0-2014 GCA_043823375.1 Candidatus Omnitrophota bacterium
TCCGCCAGTTCCTTAGACTGTTTCCTCACAAGGCTTACAAGTTTACCAGAATTCTCTTCGGCTATACCAAGCTTAGCGTGAACCATAGGCCCAAAACGCGTATCAGAGATAAACCATTCACCTGAAATATTCTCCTCCATCCTGATAGCGTCCGCCGGACAGGCAAACTTGCAGAAAGCGCATCCTTCGCAAGAAACCCCATCTACGACAAAATCTTCGCTAATGGCGTTAAAACGGCAGAGCTCAACACATTTACCACACTTAACACATTTTGCTTTGTCAATAAAAGCAGTTTTGCCACTTTTAAACTCATACTTTTCTTTGATACGGGATCCAATAAAAGATGCAGATTCGCCGCGTCCACATCGCAGTCAGCCATGACTTTGTTATTCGCTAACGCCGCAAATGCCCCCGTAATAACGGTTTTTCCTGTTCCGCCTTTTCCGCTTATAACAATAATCTGTTTCACTATAACCTCTTTTACATTTTACATTTTATCCGACGCGTTTTGGGCCGCCAGGACAACAGGATACATAGTCGGAGCAGATGTTAAATATGGGTGAGTAGCCATTTGCAATGTCTCCAGCTCTGTTACAGAAACCCTTTGTTGAATAGCCATGCCGATAATATTAATTACTTCACCCGCGGATATACCTCCGGCTGCCTGCCCGCCCATAAGAATACCGGATTGCTTTGAAAAGATAAGTTTTACTCTTATTTTGTTTGCGCCGGGAAGGCTTCCGGGATGCTTATCAATAGACTCGGTATTTCCCGATATAATCTCAAAACCTTCTTTTTTAGCGCTTATTTCAGTAAGGCCCGCTGAACCCAAAACAAGACCATCCACATAAGTCGAGTAAATCGCTATTGTTCCCTTGTTTTCACGCACAACCTTTAACTGGTACAGATTTGCCCCTGCTATTCTCGCCTCAGCCGTAGCTGTGGAAGCAAGCATGACAGGGATGTCTTTTCTGGTGTAAAAATCCCTTTTACCGGCGCAATCCCCTACCGCGAAAATATCAGGGTCGGCAGTGCGCATATACTCATCCACCCATATGCCCTTGCCTCTTCCTAAATCCAAGCCCGCTTCAGTAGCTAAAGTCGTATCCGGCCGCGCACCTACTCCTAAAATGACACTGTCTGCCTTCAACTTTTTTCCATTTTCGAACAGCACGCCTTCTACTTTTTCCTTCCCCAAAAATTCGATTACCTTAGTATTAGTCAGAACAGTCACACCTCTTGACTTTAATTTCTCTTCAACCAATAATGAAAATTCATCATCAAAGGAATTCGCGAGTAAATGTGGAAAAACTTCCGCTATGCATACATTAATACCGTTTATTTTTGAGATCTCATCAGCAAACTCAACCCCGATAAATCCTCCCCCGAGAACCAATACATTTTTGGCCTTTTTAAATTCAGCTACGGTTCCTCTCAAATAATCCATATCTTTATATATAGGATAAACTCCCTCTTTTTCAATCCCCGATATAGCGGGTTTAATAGGCACTGAGCCCGAAGCAAGAACTAATTTCTCATATTCATATTCTTCACCACTTTTAGCGGTTACTTTTTTTAGACCGCGATTTATCTTGACCGCCTCATCAATAACAACTTCTATGTTATTCTTCTTAAGCGCATCAAGCCCCAGTTTATTGTCATCAGGATTTTTAAGACTCCAAAACATATAAGGAATACCGCACGGGATACATCCGTTAGCCACATTTTTCATAACTAAAATATCTTTATCGGGGTAATATCTTTTTACCGTGGCCGCGCATACGATCCCGGACGGTCCGCCGCCGACAATAAGAACGTCTGTTTTTTTAGCCATAGGTCACCTTTCTCCTTTATAAAGATTCCAACATCACACAAAGACCGTGAATTATATCAATATTATTATCACGGCAAAATTTTATCGCTGTTTCATTTTCGGATCCCGGCTGAAACCACACCCTCTTTATAGCTTTTCCCAGACACTCCTTTATAATCGTCTCTGTAACCCGAGGAGGGG
>JBDRAX010000248.1:0-6636 GCA_043823375.1 Candidatus Omnitrophota bacterium
CTGCTGAACAGGCAAAAATGTTCTTTCCGGCCTGTTCTGCCCCAGAGAACATATTTTGATTTGGATTTTAATTCTTCATAAATGTTTGTGCCGAGGGGTTTAGCCTGAGTCCCTTTTTTTTGTAATTTTTATCAGACAGGATTTGTGTTCTTAAATGTGTTCACTGTTATAGAAAAAAAAGTATGTTTACATTTCAACGGATATGTGATAGGATGTCTTGGTAAAAGTTTTAGAAAGCCACATAGCTTTTTTTATTAAGGGAGAGAACATGAAAAAAAATAAAATATGTACAAAACAAGTAAGCCTGTTTGTAGCTTTTGTTTTTCTCTTTAATCAAATATATTATCCGGCTTTTTCGGATACAAAACAAGACTGCTTAGGGGTATCTTCTCAATTTAACCTTTTGCGGGCTCAGGTTGAAGGAGTTTGTTCCGGGATCGAAGAACCAGGCATACCGCCGGACAGGCATGAAGAGTATGTGTTCCCATTCATAGTGCAGTGTATAGGAAATATTTTAATTACAGAGAAAGAAGAAAAAGAAAATCTCAGGGTAGAAAAAATACAGAATTATTTAAATGAGATGTTACTTTCAAGGTTCAGCGCTAATGAGTTATCGAGGTATGATCTCGGGAAGGTCTCCCGCGCGTGTAATGTAATAAAAATAGAGTTAAAGGACGGGTCAGGTTTTTACAGGTTTTATTTGAAAGGAGACGCAGTTGGCCCCGAAGAAGGCAGGATCGAGAATACCAGGGAAATGGAGATAAGCGGCCGTGCCGGGCGCGTGCCGGTAACGGCCGTGGCGCAGAAAATAAGTTATACCGGCCCGCGGAATATCGCGTCAGGGAATTGGACAAGCGGCCAGCATGACAAGCTGAATGAAATGATAAAGGAGCTCATCGGCACTGAAAAAGATGTTACCGCGCGGTACGCTCGCGGCATAGCGCGGGTTAAATCCGATATAGCGGAGAGTATCGACAATTTTTTTACGAATGTTGATCCGCGATACCTCGGAAAAATAGAAGAAACGATAAAAAGGACAAATATAAAAACGGACACAGCGTCGATCGTAACCTCTTTAAAGGAATTATTAACCGATCCGAAATTCAAATGTTATTTTCTTCTTCCAAAGTCCGGCGATGACGAGTTCAGGTTCGTTTACCGCGGAGAAAACCGTAAACCTTTAATATTACACGCACAGGCGCATTTCGGGCACAATAAGACACGCGGGCCGGGCGCGGAGCAGAATATTTATATTTCGAGCGCGTATTACGACGGTTTAAGCGAGTCCGACAGGATCGCGCTTATAATTCATGAGATGGTGCATCTTATTTTCGGGGATGGGAATGACGCGCATATATTGGGTGACTTAATCGCGGGGGGAGTAAGTTTATCATATGACAAGTCGAAATATGATCTGGCGGCGGTGAAAAGAGATGTATCGGAATATATAAGGTTAAAAGACGAATTGATCTCACATGTATTGGCGGATGATCGGGAACAGGCGGAAAAGGCGCGTAATGAATGGATCGGAATAAACGAGGATATCGGTAAACGGGGAGTTTCTAAAAGGACATTGACAGCTTTTATTCTGGAGGATATAGCGGAAAAACTGGGGCCCGCTTTTTGTGAATTGGCGGAACTTATCTCCGGCGCCGTATCCGGGGACATGGATGAGATATTCGAAAAAAACAATATAGGCCCCGCGCTCAGAATGATCATCTCTGAATCCGCGAAAACAATTCCGAGATACGCGGCGCGCGGTGATGAGATGTATCTTACCGAAATAATCTCTGCTACGGCGGAAAAAATGGCGATAGAGATCTTCTGCGGCGCGAATGAAGCGTTCCCGCCGTTCATGGACAAATTGATAGATGATGTGGCCGATGAGGTCGCGGGCGCGTTATATACGGATGGAGCGGCGAAAGATACATGGGTAAAAAATATGAAAAGGGATATTTCTTTGTTCAATATCCGCAACTATATTACACCGGATCTATTTTCAGCCGGCAGTTTCGCGAATAAAAAAAAGAAGGATTATTTGACCGGCACACTGCTCCAACTTAATGAGATATTTAATAAGGGAGCCGCGTTTTATGATCCTGAGATCAAAAAAATATTCGTGAGGAACAGCTGGAACATCTGCCGCCTCAGGGGAATTCTGACGCACGAACTTGTACACTATCTTGCCGATATGGGACAGTTGAAAGCGGATCCGGGGTGCGAATATACGACTTACGCTATAGGTTTATGCGCGGATATCATGCATACCGGCGCGGGCGGCGTAAAAGAGCGTGAGGATAACCTTGATATCGCGGGTGAAGGATATCTGCCCGGCGCGAAACTGTTGTATGAAAAAGGAAAAGAGATATCCGCCTCAGGCAGGTCCGCCTATATTCTTAAACCGTCGCGTGACGCGAAGTCGCGTGAATATTTTTCGATAGACCTGCTTGTCGTGGAAGCTTTAAAGGTTTATGAGGCGAACGGTATTTCGGGCGATCAGCTCAGAAGATACCTCGCTTCGCGGAACAAAAAACTCACTACACCGTTTGAAACAGAGCAGTTTCACTGGGACCGGTATTTCGCGCAGGAGGCGTGCGGTTTTATCATGGCCGGTATCTTGATGAGCGAATACGAAAAGGCCGGGGTCCATCCGCTGACACAACTGCGGGATTATTTTGAAGAACTGGATAAGGTCATGGGCCCGCCGAATGAACAGGACGAGATATGGATAGAAAAGGATCTTATCCCTGAAATGGAAACACTCGGCCGGCAGTTATTCGGAAAGAAGGTAACACTCGAGAGTTCATCTACCACGGACAGGCTCGGCTTCTGGTGGTGCGAGAGCGACAGGTTTCACGCGAATATAAAATACTGGCCGTTCACTATTATTCCGAAAGACAAAGATCAGAAAGACCGCGCGAAACCGCGGAAAGAGGCAAAGGAGCGGGCGATAGGGAATCTGCTGCTCGCGCTCTACCGCGCTCATAACACGAATGATCCGGAGTTCGGGGAAGGCCATAAAGAAATGTTCGCGCGGCCCGAATTCAGCGTGTTATGGGAAACACTTCTCATCCCGAGGGCGGTCTATGTGTCGCTTCCTCTGACGCAGAGAAAAACTGATGATGCCGGCGCAAAGATGTATAAGGATGTTCCGGATATTATCCAGAAGGTATTTGACGCGAGATATAATTTCGGGAATTTAGAGATAGAGAAAGCGCTTTTTAACGCGTATCCCCTGCATATGCGGTACCTGGATTCTATTCTGTACAGGTGGAGCCAGTATGACAGAAAAAAACACGCGGATACTCTGCCTGATGACCCGAGGCTTGAAAAAGGAGGAGTTGTTGACGAGGCGGCGCGAAAAAGTTTCGACGGGTGGATGAAGCTGATGTTTTTTATACAGGAACATACGGAGTATGAGGATATTTACAATGTAATGATGGCACAGATATGGCCGGTGTATAAAGAACTTTTCGAAAAAGACCTGGAAATCGAGAAGAACAGGAAATTATACGAGATGCTGAAGGATAAAGAAGGCCTCAAAGACCTCTTTGAAGACTTTGACCCTTCGAATCTGACGGCGGAACAGGAAGAACTGTTGGAGGATATATTTAAGGATCTGCCGCAAGAAGTAAAGGATATGCTGGCTGAGAATAGTGAAGATATGATGAACGGCTCATCGCTTGGCGGGCAAAACGGCCAGGCTGGGGGCGCGGATAGTTCGGGAGAGCCCGGGCCGGGCGGAAAAGGCCAGAGCGGGCAGAGTTCATCCGGAGGGAGCGGACGGAAAGGGGATAGCCAGGGGGATAATAAAGGCTCAGCGGCAGGGAAAGCTTCCGGATCCAGTCCGGCGGATGCCGGAGAAGAAGGCGAAGGGACTCAAGGCACCGCGGCTTTGGCCGGTAAAGCAGGAAAAATGAAGCGCGCGGATATCAGCGGGGATATCAATGAAATAGAAAAGATGCTTAATTCAGTGGAAGAAACCATAAAAGGCATAGGCCGGTCCGCTGACAATATAGGAAAAGGCGCGGGAGAAATAAAAGAAGCCACGCGTGAGGGAAGAAAGAGATCAGGGCAGATAGAGAACTCCAAACTCGACGAAATGAGTGAAAAGGGTAAAGTACTTAAGGATTCCGCGGATGAACTCAGGAAAAAAGGCGAAGGTTTGTCGAAAAAGACAGGAGAGATCAGGAAAGATTCCTTCGAAGCGGGTGAAGAAATGCCGCTTTCAGGTATGGATAAAGGAGTGAAAAAAGGAGCTGTAAGTCTCGAAGAAGACGCTAAAGGTATAAACGAGGACATAAAAAAACTGCAGGAGAAAGTCAATAAACTCAAGAAAGAAATAGACAGGTTAAAGAAGTTCAATGATACTACGCGCGACCCGGCGCAGATAAGCGAGCTGGTGGACGCGATAAAGGATACGGCCAGTGCGGCGGCTAAGGCGGTTCGTGATGTAGGGAAGGGAGTCAAGGGCGCGGCAGGCACGGTTGAAGAATTGCGGAAAGATGTTTCAAAACTGGCGCGGGCCGTTGAAGAACTGAATAAGGAGATAGATAAGGGCCTGGGAGATAAACTGGATAAACTCGGTAAAGAGGTGGGCTCAGGCGGGGAAAAAGATAAAGATGAGCCGTCCGGCGCGCTGGAGGGATCCGGGACACAGCCGCGGGATACAGGCGGCGGCGCGGAAAAAGGGAGTTCGCCGCGAAAAGGAACTGATAAATCCGATAACAACGCGAAAAGAAGAGAAAAGGGGCAGGAGCCGACACAGGATACGCCTGAAGATCTTAAGGAACTGACTTTGCCGAAGGGGAGCGAAGCGAGTTCATTGCGCGATATAGTGGATTCCACGAAATCGCGGGAGGAATATGAAGGGGTGGATAAATACAGCGGCCGGACATTCGAAGCGGAGGTTAACCCTGAATGGGCGAAGATGCTGGAGGAAGAGATGCTGCTGGAAGAATGCCGGCGGATGGGGCTGAGTAAGGAAGAACGGGAGGAATATATTTCGTGGTTATCGGGGCTTGAGAGCAATATGCTGGATGATATGCGGAAAATGATACGCGCTTTTACGGTGCCGGCGGAAGATACCGAACCTGAGTCCAAAAAATGGTCCGGGATATTAAAGAAGCCGATGCGCGCGCTCACGGGCGGTGACCCATACGTTGTAAGAAAAGAGACAAGGCCGCGCCCCGCGCAATTTGTGTTCCTGATAGATATCTCCGGCAGTATGTCCGGGATGAGGAACCTTTACGCGCGGCTTACTGTGATGGCGTTTCTTCTTGTGATCCTTGAGATAAATAAAGAATTGAAAAGCAGATCCCTGCCGCTTATAGAATTTCAGGTGGGGCGTTTTAACGAAACCGCGAAGCCTTTGATAGATGAAAACGTGTTCGAGGAAAAGGGAGAAGACAGGATCCCGCGGCTTATCTATGACGTATTGAAAGCGCTTGAGGCGAATGGGTCCACGGATCAGATAAACGCTCTCGGCGGGTTCATAACAAGGTTAAAGGAAAAACCGAAACCCGTAGGCGCGGAAAACGAACCGAGGAAAGTACTTTTCCATATCGGGGACGGCGACGTTAATTATGGAGAAAAAGAGTCGATGCGTAAAGTGATCGCGTTCGCGGAGGAAGACGCGGCGCGTAAAGTGGATGTTTTCGGGGTAAGTACCGGCGATGATGAGGCGCGTGACCATGTTCTGCAGGCATTTGGAGAAAACAGGAGTATTCTCCCCGTCGAGCCGGACCTCAGCGACCTGCCGGAACTGTGCCTGAGGCGTTTCGCAGAAAGCCTGGCTCCGCCGAATTATGATTTTCCGTGGCAGAGTGTTCTCGCGAGGATGTTGATGCTGTTTACCGCGCCGGCATCTCTGGCACATATGGCGGGGCATTTATTATCGAACATATATTTAAGCGCGGTAACAAAAGACGGCGCGGTACGCGAAAGAGAAACGGGATACAGGCATTTTCGTTATGAAACAGTTAACGGGAAGGACTACCTCGTGTGGAGAAGGGCGGACGCGAAAGGGAAGACGCATGAACTCAGGTGGCAGAGGGGCGCGGGCGGGAAAAATGTCCCGGCTAAAATAACGGTCGATGACAACTATAACGAAGAAATGATGCTTAAGATCATACGTTCGATGTATCTGGAAGGCGTCGAATACACGTCTTATTCGGAGGACGGTAAATATTATCTGAGACAGCAGGATAAGAACAGGCTGGTTCTCATGGAGAAAGTTAAAATGCCTGACGGCGGCACTGAATGGGTTGAGAAAAAAGAGTTTACCATATCGCGGAACGCGCCGGCAAATACGGAAGAAGGCGGGTATAAGAAGTTCAGTGAAGAAGGAGTAAACTGGCGTTTTGACGGGATGTCGAATCTGTATATCGATACGGGGGAGGGTAAGTGGGCCGGTGTCATATGCGGGAAAAGTTTCTCTGAATATTCGCGCGTGGAATATGACGCTGAAAACAACGGTTACCGCGTATTTGACGGCGAAAACGCGCGTGTGGTGTTTGTAAGGAAGAACGGCAAAGATGTGTTCGATATTGTTTATGACTTAAGCATAGAGAAATTCGCAAAGGCGGAGGACTGGGACGGAAAGATCGTGCGGCTGATAGGAGAGACGGGGCTTGG
>JBDRAX010000249.1:0-2261 GCA_043823375.1 Candidatus Omnitrophota bacterium
AAAATAATACAAAAAAACCGCGCGTATCCTTGGATTAGATAAGCCGGAATTCAGGGATCTTTATTCAGAGGAAAAAACAAGGCTGTGGCAGGAACTGAATAAAAAAATACCCCCCCGCGCGGAAATGACGCGGAAGAATAAAAAATCCTCAGCCACAGCGCCCGGGATTCCCGATGAAAACGGCGCCTCACTACAGCGTAAAGGCGCGGAGATACCGTCTGACGCCATGGCAGTTATCCCGCTCATCCGGTACTTCGGCTATAAAAAAGACGTAATCGAAAAATTCATCGGGCAGGTTTTCACATGGCGAGGCCCCGGCGGCTGTACTATCCGGCGTCTTAAGGAAGACCTCCTGAAAACACGGAAAAGCCTTGAAAAAAAACTTATATCCCGTAAAGAAGCCGTAGAAAAAGAACTTGTGGTACTGGACAAAATGGTTTCACTCCTCCATAACCATATTTCGTATACAACAGATATCTCGGATATCAAAGAAATACTGGAGAGAAAAAAATCGAACTGCGCCGGTTTTACGCAGATAATTTTCATACTTTCCTCATATATCGGCTTTAAAACGGACGCGTGCATCGAACAAAGCGTAATTCTTCCCTCTTTTCGCGATAAATCCATAGTACCACGGAACAATGACACCTTTATTTTTCCGCCCCAACTGCCGCATATATGGAACACGGTAATTCTTTCCGACGCGGACGCGTGCATAGTCGACGGAGCGTATGATTTTATCGGCAAAGAAAAAAATATTCCTCCCACGAACAGTATTTATTACGCTTCCAGAGGAAAATACACAGGCAAAAAAGGCGTAAAATCGATACTGCTTTACATCCGCGCGGTCAGGAACATCAAATCAGGGGAACCTCACGAGGCAAGGCATAATTTAAGACAGGCCATACACCTGAAACCGGAATTCGAAGACGAAATGAAAGCGCGCTTAGCCCAGACCGGGCTTCCTACGGATTATTTTTTCGGTCCCGGGAAAACCTCCCTCACTCCCCTCACCCTCGCCATACTCGAAGCGTACCGCCTCCCGCGCTTGTTCGGCGCCGTGATCGAGGAATCGGGAATACTCGCTCCCGTGCTTTACATGATTCGGGCGTCAAAAATATGGTTTAAGGCGAGGATCAGTGATTTTGTGTGGGGCTTTATGGGTTCACGCCTTGTAACGGCGCTCGCCCTCCTTTCAGGGTTATCTATTCCGGTATATTTCATGATCCCTCTTATTCTCGCCAATTCATACGCCTTTTACCGTTCGCACGATGAAATACGCTCCGCGAGGCATTTTATAAGCGGCTTTGTGTTTAACACAGCATTAATTGCTATCACCGGATTATCCGCTCCATGGTTCCCGCGAATCGCCTGCGCGGTTATGGCAATCGCTTCTTCGATCCTGATACATAGTGTGTGGAATTCTGTGTACGGTGCTATTTCCGATAAGGAATTATTCTTCAGGCCGTTTATTAAACTTTTATCTGAAAATATTGAAGAAACATCCGGGAATAAATTATTCTGGGAAGATTTAAAGAAAAGTGCCGGAGAATCCCACGAAAAGATGAAAATACAAAATGCAAATTTTCGCTTTTCTGTTCCGTTATTAAATGCCACGCCGCATGATATATCGCGCCTTATTTCCGCAGTCAAACTGTTCATAGATCACAGCGTTAAGTCTGTTCCTCTCCTTTCATTCGCGAAGAAGTTTTTTAAAACCAGCCATCCCCGGGATACCTGCCTTCTGGCTTTGTTAGAGGTACTAATAAAAGCAGGGTATTCTCCGGTTCATATTCTGGAAGGCCTGAAGGGTACGAAACACCAAGTCTCTGCTTATTTAATCCGCGCGTTCGGAAAAGCTCTGGGCTTATCATTAGAGAACCTGCGCAGTAAAGATTGCGAGTGTTACAGAAAAGCCGCGTTCGTTATTTCATCCGAACTTGGGGATATAATTACGGACCTCAAAAAATACCTTTTCTCCGTTGAAAAAGGCCCCAAAGGTACATATGCCGTTTATCAGGATCTTTTTTTTCTGACCATTATGACTTTATTGCAAATCTCTGTTATTAAATTTGGTATATGTATTATCTCGGAATATAAACTGTCGGAATCAAAAATACTGCGGTATACGTTTGATATCTACGGAACCGACAATCCTGAAGACCTGAAACTTGTCAGGCTTAAGGATAAAGAGACGGCCGTTTTGCTGGGGAGGAAGCTGGATAATAAGCCCGGACATTACAATGGCCTGAGTCTCTCCG
>JBDRAX010000250.1:0-3903 GCA_043823375.1 Candidatus Omnitrophota bacterium
CGTTTCGGAGGAAACCGAAGGCGAAGCGCTGGCTACTCTTGTTGTGAACAAAATAAGGGGTACTTTCAGCTGCTGCGCGGTAAAAGCTCCGGGCTACGGCGACAGAAGGAAGGCTATGCTCGGGGATATAGCTGTTCTTACGGGCGGTAAGGTGATCTCAGAGGATCTGGGGATAAAACTTGAGAATGTTACTCTTGCAGATCTTGGCCAGACAAAAAGGGTTACGATAGATAAGGAAAATACTACCATAGTTGAAGGCGTGGGAACTAAAGAGGCGGTAAAGGCGAGGATCACTCAGATAAAGAATGAGATAGAAGCAAGCGATTCCGACTATGACAAGGAAAAACTCCAGGAGAGGCTCGCTAAACTTTCCGGCGGAGTAGCCATAATAAATGTCGGAGCCGCTACTGAAATAGAGATGAAGGAAAAGAAGGCGAGGATCGAGGATGCTCTCCACGCTACAAGGGCGGCGACAGAAGAAGGTATAGTGCCTGGCGGCGGTGTGGCGCTTCTTAGAGCGAGCAAAAAACTCGAGGGTTTAGCCGGTTCCGATGACGAGAAAATCGGTATCGGGATCATTAAGCGCGCGCTTGAAGCTCCTGTTCGTATGATAGCTGATAACGCGGGCCAGGAAGGGTCTGTTGTCGTTCAGAGACTTCTTTCGGAGAAAAAGGCTTCTGTCGGATATGACGCTGAAAACGATATTTTCACGGATATGGTTGAAGCCGGGATCATAGATCCTACAAAGGTAACCCGCACAGCGCTTCAGAACGCGGCGAGTATAGCGTCCCTGATGCTGACTACGGAAGCCATCATATGCGATAAACCGGATAAAGATTCCGCTTCTGGTATGCCGGGTGGTATGCCGGGCATGGGCGGAGGTATGCCGGGTATGATGTAAGGAAATATGATATACGCGAAAAAAGAGAGGGACGAGGATATGCGTCCCTCTCTTTTTTCGCGCGATATCAAACTCGACATTTTGATTATCTTGATGTACTGTACATCCGCGTGATATAAGCTTGACTTGCGTATGATTTGTGTTAGAATTAAGACTACTTCAGGGTAAGGTGATCTCCTGAAAACGGGGAAATTCCTTAGTCGGCGGTAACTCCACAAATGGGGAAAGTCCGCAAGGCCTATTGACAGGCCTGAATTCGTGGGAAGCGAATACCGACCGTAAAGCCGGGATGAAAGAAGTGCAGTATGGAACTGTATGCTATAAAAGCCCTGAAGTAAATTTTAGTCAGGGCTTTTTTATTTATACGGGAGGGATAGTGAAACTGAATAAAATAGAAGATGTGATCAAAGACATACGAAAAGGCCATATGGTCGTGGTCGTAGATGATCCTTCACGGGAAAACGAGGGTGATCTCATTGTATCAGCGGCGCATATTACTCCGCAAAAGGTTAATTTTATGGCGAAACACGGCAGGGGCCTGATCTGTGTGCCTTTGGAAGAATCCATAGCTGAAGGGCTCGGCCTGCATCTTATGTCAGGAGATCCGCAGGACCCGTTCAAAACAGCATGGGCAGTGTCTGTCGATGCCTCAAAAAATATTACTACAGGGATTTCCGCGCGTGACCGTGCCCTGACAATAAAACTTCTGGCGGATCCAAAAGCTAAGCCGAAAGATTTTGTCAAACCCGGGCACCTTTTTCCTTTGCGCGCCAGATCAGGCGGCGTCCTTATCCGTGCCGGACATACTGAGGCGAGCGTGGACCTGATGAAGCTCGCGGGTGAATATCCCGTCGCGGTGATATGCGAGATCATGAATGAGAACGGCACTATGGCAAGGATGCCGGATCTGGTAAAGTTCGCAAAGAAACACAAGCTTAAAATATGTTCGATCGAGGACCTTATTAAATACAGGCGCGGCCGCGGCATTCTCATTGAAAAAATGGCTGAAACTGTCCTGCCCACTCGCTTCGGTGAATTTAAACTTTTCGCGTATAAATCCATGATGGATGACTACCAGCATCTCGCGCTTGTGAAAGGTAATGTAACCGAAGGCGAGGTACTCGTGCGGGTGCATTCGCAGTGCCTGACAGGTGACGTTTTTCACTCTTTGAGATGTGACTGCGGAGAACAGCTTGATGAAGCCATGAAAAGAATATCACGCGCCGGCAAGGGAGTTATACTTTATCTTTCTCAGGAAGGCAGAGGCATCGGCATATTTAATAAAATCAAGGCGTACCAGCTTCAGGACGAGGGGTGTGATACCGTTGATGCCAATCTAAAACTGGGTTTTAAAGATGACCTCAGGGATTACGGCATAGGGGCGCAGATACTCGCGGATCTCGGATTGAAAAAAATACGGCTTTTGACAAATAACCCCAGAAAAATAATCGGCCTTAAAGGGTACGGGATAAGGATCGTATCAAGGGAGGCCTTAGAGGTCAGCCCCGGAGATAAAAACAGGAAATATCTGGAAGCTAAGAAGCGCCGGTTAGGCCATAAATTGACACATGTTTAGCCGGTAATGCCTCGGGCTGTACCGGTATAATTCAGCTGGATCGTAAAAAGGGAGGGAAAAATGGCGGGAATGAAAATTATCAAAGGAAATATGATCATCAAAGATAAGAAGTTCGGGATAATCGTGTCCCGGTTTAATGAGTTTATTTCTTCTAAACTTCTGGACGGGGCAGTGGATACATTGGCTAAGCACGGCGTTAAAGAGCAGGAAATATCTATTGTGTGGGTGCCGGGGGCTTTTGAAATACCCATGGTCGCGAACAGAATGGCGAAATCCGGAGCTTATGACGCGATCATATGCCTGGGGGCCGTGATCAGGGGAGAGACGCCTCATTTTGATTTTGTGGCGTCGGAGGCGGCAAAAGGTATAGCCAGGGTCGGGATGGATACGGATGTACCGTGTATATTCGGTATAATTACAACAGATAACCTTGAACAGGCGCTGGAGCGCGCCGGTACGAAAAGCGGGAACAAAGGCCGGGACGCGGCAATTACCGCTATTGAGATGTGTAATATTTACGGCGCGGTCTAAGCGCGCGGCGCGTATGGGTATAAGTTTTCAAAAATCGCCCCGTAAAGTTTTCATGCTGTGGCGGATCAAAAGAGGATAATCGACATGCGAAGAAGGACATTATCACGGGAAATAGCGCTTAAAATTCTTTACGCGATGGATATCACGAATGAATCCGTACAGGATTGTGCGGAAAAGATCTGGGATTACGAAAAAGAAGATGACGACCTGGTAAGAGAATTTACCGACTTTCTGGTTTTTGGAGTATCAGAATACAAGAATGAAGTGGACGCGCTTATTTCACGGTATGCCGCCAACTGGGAACTCAGCAGGATGGCTACAATAGACAGGAACGTATTGCGGATAGCCACTTTCGAGCTTTTGCACGCGCCGGATATTCCGCCCAAGGTAGCGATCAATGAGGCCATAGACCTGGCAAAAAAATACGGGGATAAAGATTCCGGAAAATTTGTTAACGGGATCCTGGATAAAATATGTAAAACGGAGTCGGCAAGGGATGAGGCTGAGGAAAAAGGACCGTCAAAAAAAAAGCGCGGCGCTTTACGCGGGGAGTGATCCGCGGGAGAAGCGTAATTTTGTAAAAAAGGTGAAATGAAAAAGAATAATTCTGATTTTGCTGATTTGCATGTTCACACTGACTTTTCAGACGGTATGTTCTCGCCTGAAAGGGTAGTAAGTGAGGCCCTGAAAAAAAAGTTAAGGGCTATAGCGATAACAGACCATGATTGTGTGGACGGTATCGCTCCGGCGTTGAAATGCTCGGAAGGCACAACTCTGGAGATAGTGCCGGGAGTCGAAATTTCATCGGCCGCCGGGGATATCGAAATACATATCCTCGGTTATTTTATCGATTATAAGTATAAGCCGCTTGTTGAACTTTTCGAGAGAATGAAGG
>JBDRAX010000251.1:0-2285 GCA_043823375.1 Candidatus Omnitrophota bacterium
ATGTAAAAGCGTCGACTTCCCCGCGCCGGACCTGCCGTGTATGTAAACGCGTTCACCTTCCCGGATCGATATAGCCGCGTCCTTTACGGCGGTTACGGTTTTATCTCCCGCCCTGTAGATCCTGCTCACGTCTCCCGCTTCGATCAACATTTTACCGGAACCCCTTGTTATTCGTATCTTATAGCTTTAACCGGATCCATCCTGGAAGCCTTCCACGCCGGATATATCCCGGAAAGCAGAGTAAGTATCAGCGCCACGGAAACTATCCCGGACACATCTTTCATGCTGACCAGCACGGGTATCTCCGTAAAATAATATACATCACTGGGAAAAACTTTTATATCCGCCGTCTTTTCGATAAAAGCGACTATCTCATTCACCCTGCGCGAAATAAAGATACCGGCGCCTCCGCCCATCAAAACACCTAAACCGCCTATAATAAGGCCCTCGAGAAAAAAAACGGAACGGATCCCCATGGAATTAGCCCCGATGGCTTTAAGTATACCTATATCCCGGGTCTTTTCCATCACCATCATTATCAATGAGCTTGATATGTTAAAACACGCCACCATTACTATAAGCGCCAGTATTATAAACATCATTTTCTTTTCCAGAGCCAGCGCCGTAACAAGGTTCCTGTCAAAATCCTGCCAGGTCTTTACTATATACGGATATCCCAGCATGGCCTGCAGATGTATCTTAACGTCTTCCGGCTCCATCTCATCTATGACGCGCAAACCTATTCCGCTTACCGCCCCGTCCATTCTGAAAAGTTCAGCCGCTGTCTCTATACCCACGATACCGATGTTAGAATCATAATCATACCGGCCTGAAGTAAAACTCCCCGCCACCTCCAGTTTTATTTTCTGAAGGTCCATCGCGGAATAAGCCACCATAAGTTCGACAGTATCCCCCGGAGCCACGCCTTCGTTATTCATAAGCTCCCTGCCGAGGATGATCGTATTATCCTTCAGGCTTTTGCCGTTACCGCCCGAGAACTCTACGATCTGGCTGACCTCGCTCTCTTTATCCGGGTCTACCCCCTTAATGAGTATCCCCGTAACCATCTTGTCTTTTCGAAGGACAGCCTGCCCTGAAATAAATTCAGCCGCGCTTACTACTCCCGGGGTTTCCGCGGCCCGCGCTATAACCTCAGCCGGATCATTTATAACGCCGTCTTTCAGGATCACCACATGGGCGTACGTACCTATGATCTTCTTTTTTATCTCCCGGTCAAACCCGTTCATAATGGACATGACTATTATGAGCGCCGCAACACCGAGCGCAACGCCGAGTACGGAGATGCCTCCTATGAGCGATATCATCCCTTCTTTCCTTTTCGAAAGGAAATATCTTCTACTCAGAAAAACAGTCCACATAATGTTTCACAGTCCTTCTATATCGTCTGCCATCTGTCGGCAGGTTTATTCGGGCCTCATATGGGGGAAAAAGATCACTTCCCTTATGTTGGCCGAATCCGTCAATATCATCGCCAGCCTGTCTATCCCTATCCCAAGCCCTCCGGCGGGAGGCATGCCGTACTCGAGCGCGCGGATAAAATCCTCGTCCACCATCGCGTCAGGGTCGGCTTTTACCTGTTCCTCAAACCTCCTGCGCTGTTCAACAGGGTCATTTAACTCCGAATAGGCGTTCGCCACTTCCATGCCGCCCATGTAAAGTTCGAATCTGTCAGCGATCCCGGGCCTGTCTTTCTTCTCCTTGGCTAAAGGGCTCAACTCTTTAAACATATCCACCACAAAAACAGGATGAGCCTCGGCCTGCGGTTCCACGAGCTCTCCCACGATATTAATGATCTGTGTTTTGCTCACCTTCGAACCCTCTATTTCAATGCCTTTTTTCTTAAGTTTCTCTATCCAGGAACCCAACGGGTCCTCTACCCTTATGCCGAAATTCTCCTCCATAAGTTCCGCGAAAGAGACCTTCTTCCATACGCTGAGATCTATCTCCCTCTCCTGGTAGATAAACTTCTCAGTACCGAGTATTTTCAAAGCCGCTGAACGGATAAGTTCCTCCGTGAGTTTCATCATTCCGTCGCAATCCGAATACGACTGGTATACTTCCATCATCGTGAATTCCGGGTTATGCCTCACGGAAATACCTTCGTTACGGAACGAACGGTTGATCTCGAATACCTTTTCAAAGCCTCCGACAAGCAGTTTCTTAAGATATATCTCCGGCGCTATCCTTAGATACAGATCCATATCAAGCGCTTCATGACGCGTCTTAAAAGGTTTTCCCGCGGCTCCGCCCGGCACAGGGTGCAT
>JBDRAX010000252.1:0-11948 GCA_043823375.1 Candidatus Omnitrophota bacterium
AACCGCTAAAACAGTTTTCTTTCCTCTTTTTCTCAGAAAAAAAATGGAGAGTATCATAACCATATAAAATAAAAAAAGCGTTTTTATGCCCGGGGATGGGACACGCAGGCAGGAAAAAGGCAATTCTGCCGCTAAACTCAGAATTTTATACAGGCCTTCTGAAGCAAATGTAAGGAGGGCCCCTGCCCTGGTACTTATCAATGATAAAAAAGGGAACATCCCTGTTATCAGAAAAAACATGCCTCCTGTCACGATCAGGAAAAGCGCGGGTACTGCCAGCAGATTCACAAAAATGACTAAAGGAGTTACCGCGTGAAAATAATACGCCGTAAGCGGGGCCATTCCGGCAAACACCGCCATAGACACGTATATATTCTCTTTCAGGTATTTCTTTACCCTGCTAAAAACACCCGTGTTAACAGGGGCAGATGACGGCCTGCCTTGAGAGAACGCCCCCTTTATTATAGGAAAGATATATATGATCGAAAGCACCGCGCCGTAAGAAAGAATAAACCCGGGGTTAAATAATTCGAACGGCTGGAAAAATACTGCCACCAGCGCGGAAAGCGCGAGGCTGTTTACAATATCTGTTTTCTGGCCTACTATCATCCCGGACATGATAAACGTGCTCATAAGAGCCGCCCGCGCGCATGACGGCTTACATCCGGTTAAAACCGCGAACAGGCAAATACAGATTATGGTAAATACGTATCTGAGTTTTCGGGGCAATCTTAGAATATAGAACGCTCCGAGAAAAATAAAAGCGACTATCCCCACATGTAACCCGCTTACCGCGAGGATATGCATAGTCCCTGTTTTCATGAAAATGTCATTCACCTCAGGCGTTAATCCTGTCCTTATGCCCAGCACCACGGACCTGGCGATCTCTCTTGTCAGGCCCGAAAGCCCGTCGCGAAAAACAGAGTCGGCCCGGTCCCTGGCGCGCGCCAGGAGTCTCCTTAAAGACAAAAAACAATTCCGCGGCGCGCCCGAATTCACTAAACCGTCCGTATTCCCGGCGACAAATATGCCGCGCGTTCCAGAGCAGGCTAAATATCTTTTATGATCAAATCCCGCCGGGTTCTTTTTCCCTTCCGGCGCGGAAATCTTACCTTCAAGTACAAGCTCATCTCCCGGCGCAAGCCGCGCGCGGGGTTTATAAAGCCGGACGCGCGCGGTACCGGAAACAGCGCGTTCCCGCCCGGCGTTTAAAAGGCCGGTAAGCGCCAGTTTAAAAGTAATGTGTTCTTTCCTACCCTCTCCTCCGGGTTCAGGCTGATCCGACACGATACCTGAAACAAAGACATGCTGTTTTTCCGCGGATATAAATTTGCTGATATCATCTTCCGCCGGTACCATACAGGCTGAACATCTGAAAAAGCCGAGCAGAAAAAAAAACAGGCACAGAAAAAATATGAAGAACAGGTCTTTTTTAATTGTAATGACCGACAGGAAAATAAGCGCGATAAGCGTTATACCGAGAAAATGAGTTTTGAAAACATACTCAGAAAACAACAAAAAACCCGCGGAAGCGGCACCGGATAAAAAACATATGATTGGAAGAACTAAAGGACGCCCGTTCATCTGCCTGCCTGAATTGTATGGTATACACAGTCCGGCATCAGCCGGGCTGTTCGATTACAGCTTAATATACTCTTTCATTTTAGCGAGTTTCTTCTCCCCCACGCCTTTTACCCGCGTGAGGTCCTGTTCCCGGATGAACATTCCGTTAGTTTTTCTGTATTGGACTATCCTGGAGGCTAATACATTTCCGATCCCGGGCACATTTACAAGCTCAGATTCTACCGCGCTGTTAATATTCACCTTCTTTTTCTCTTTTATCTGTTCCGCTATCTCCTCGAGAGTTTGTTTCACAGGGATACGCTCTCCCGCGACAGTTACCTCGGTCTTTGGCCGGAAATGTTTTTTAGATAAGAGAAAAGCCCCGGTCAACATGGCGGCTGATAAAATTATAAGGATGATCTTTTCATATATATTTATTTCTACTACTTTATTTTCGCGCATTTTTAAGGCCTGTTTTTTATGTGTGAAAATATCCAGTAAACTACCCCATATTGTAATTTTTGTCAATATATATTTCGTTTTTAGTTAAAATACGCTAAAATTTTTCCCTCCCTGATTCCTGTTTTCTTATTAAAACAGGGACAGAAGTGTCCCCTTTATTGTTTCCCGCGAGGCCTCTCCGCCTTTACAGCGACCTGGCCGCGGCGCGGATCGCTTTAAAGCAGTTGGATAATTGCTCAAAATCTATCTCTTCGAGTTTGGGAAGGATCAGAATGAATTTCCTGTCCTTTATTAAACTGTCAAAATTTTCTTCAGTTACTTCCGGCGAAGCGCCCGTCTTAAGACTGTTAGCCATGTTTATAAGTATCCTCTTATACGCGTCTTTGTAGTCCCCGGGTTCCATTTTACTGTAACTCGCCAGCCCTATCCCAAAGGCTAAAAAGCCGACGGGAGACATATAAGTCTCATCACTCGCGTTTGTCTTGATATCCAGGAATTTCTCACCAAGAAGGTTAGTCAAAGCAGATGAATCAAAGTTTTCAGGTGAAAAAAGGACCGCTCTTGAATTATTATCCCGCATCCTGGGGTCTTCGGCTATTTTCTTTTCAAGTTCCTTCAGGCTTTCCGGGTCAGCGGGGTTGTATTCCTGAACATCCAGCGCTGTCCTTATCTCTTCGGAATATTTATCTTTTAACACGGATTTTACTTCTCTGCCGGCTTTACTTGCCGCGTTCTGAAGCTGGTAATTCACGGCTATGCCGATAAGCGTAAAATCATTAAGCCTGTCCGCTCTCTCAAGGACAAGCCGCGCGTGCGCGGCATTCACGCCTTCGTAATTAATGAAATCGTCAAGCGTTTTCAATGTTTCGATTTTTATACCCGGCAGGGCTATCCCTCTGGCCGCCAATTCCTGGCATCTCGCGATGAACAATCTCCCGTCAGGGTCATTGGCATGGACCGGATCTTTGATGTTCAGCAGAAGCTGAGCGTCGTCCATAAAATTACGCATCATTAAAACGTTAAGCGCCGTAGCCGCGCCGGTTTTCGCGTCCTCCCGCGCTTCGAGGGCGCTTATAAACCTGTGCGCCGCGTCTTTGTACTGGGGGTAGTTCTCGTATATATATGACTCTACGAATTCATGCCTTAACAGTTCCGCGAACGCTTTGTCCGCTGAATCGGAAGTCTCTACAAGCGCGGCAATGTATTTTTCATTCTGCCCGTTCAGTATAACATCCAGCGTGCCGTCCTCGATATACGCCTGTGCCGCGATGCTTTTCCCGTCATTGTCGAGTTTATTGTTTTCGTCTGATACGGCGATACGGATATTACCGGTGGATTTAAGCCCGGAGAGGATTTCCGCCAACGCCCTGTAAGCGTCACGGTTAGCGGCGTCAGGCTCTTCAGCGATTATGCCGTCTAAAATATCGGAAGAGTTATTTACCGATATTAAAGCACGCAGGCCTTTATCTATCGAATTTTTAAGCCGCGCGTATTTTTCGTTCATGGCGGCTGTTTCTTTCGCCGCGGACGCGCTTCCTTTTTTAAATATTTCCTTAAGCTCCCGCCTTGTCCTGCTTGACGCCTCCCCTGCTATGACTTTTTTTCCTGAAACCGAATCTACGGCGCCTGGAGACTGCCTGCTGTTTAGCAAGTCGCGGAATTTCGCTGAAACCACATACGTGCTTTTGCTCTCATCTATAGCCTGTATGGAAATGGCGCCGTCATCCAATACCTGCAGAAAAAGATGGTTCCTCCCTTCTCCGGCGATTTCATTGTCCTTATTTCTTTTTACAGGGGTAAGCTCTAACATCCCGTCTTCTCCCAGGACAACGCTTTCCGCGCCGCCTTGCCCCTGTTTCAGTGTGAACACGGACGCTTCCGTCATGTTCCTGTAAATCCTGCGAGTACGGCCCCTGGGTATTATCTTCCCTTCATACGCGCCGTCTTCTGTCCTTGATATATTAAGGATCAGGCTCCTGTCCTTAGACGCGATAACATTAACAGCCTTTCCGGGTTCAAGGATAAAAGCCGGAAGCGCGGAATTGGCGCCCTTTAAATTTTCCACTAATTCATCCGGAAGGCCCTCTACGCTTTCCCGCGCGAACTCATCCGCTTCACTGCCGGAAAGGCGGACACTCGACGCGGACGTCATCTTATCGAAAGATTCGGCTATGACTATGTTTATAGCCGCTATATACGCGGCCCTGCCGCTCCTTACGGCTTTTTCATTAAGTGACCTCGCCAGTTTTATCACAACGCCCGGGTCCAGGGACTTCTGAGCGGAATATAATACGGAAGTTAAAATAACTTCATTTTTGCTGTTTATTTCCTCCGAAACGACCATTCTTGTAAGAAGGCTTTCATAGGCGGAATAAATATCGCCCTGCCTTGACATTATTTCCCGGAATAGAACATTCAGATCACTAAGCGCGCTCAGGAGGGCCTCCCGCTCAAGCGCTCTGTCTATCCTTTCCCCCACATAGCCCGGGTCTTCGAATTCATCAAGTTCCACTATTTTCGGCACAGGCAGCACATCCACAATATTGGCATTTTTCCTGTTCAGCTCTTTGCTGTTTTTAGCGTGCTCGATAAGAGAGTCAAATTCCGCCGCGTCCAATTTCCCGTCCTGTTCGGCATTATCGATCCTGTCAAAGATCAGCTGCATAAAAGGCCTCATATCCGATCCCAGAGAAGAAGGATCATGCCTGGCCGTTACCCTGTCTATCAGCATACGAAAAACATCGATAACCGAAAATACCGACCCGTCCGACGCGTTCAGCACCGCGTCCATAAGTTCAATATCTTCGTTAGTAATAGCAGTTTCTATCTTTCTAATTATTTCCTTCTCCATACGGGTTATCTTGAAATCCCTGCTTAACCAGCTCATAAAAAGCGGGACAAGGTCGTTCCTTTCCCTACCGGCTGTCAGTAAAGCCTGCCGGCAGAGCCCGTTTATTTCAAAGGAATTTCTCTGAAAGATCATATCGAAAATCAAGTTGAGCCTTGCGGCCTCCGACTGCCTTTCTTCCTCTGTAACTGGCACATTCCATTCTCCGTTTCTCCTCCCGATCGCTTTTTCGACGGCCACCCTGTAGAACTCTTCGGTATACTTATCATTGAGACTCGTTTTAAGGGCTTCATCGGTTATCCCCCGCTTTGCCGCGTACATATCCACCCTGTCCTCCACTGTCTTCAATCCGCCGCGCAGAAGCCCTGTATCCATGTTATCGATCGCCATGGCGATAGCCCATTTAACTCTTTCCGGCATTATTTCTTCTCCTTCAGACGCGCTGGGAACGGACAGCACCCCGGCTATTTCAACGGTAGGCGCGGAAGGGCTGACCTCTGATTCCATTTTAGTTATCAATGTCTTCAGGGAATCAAGATTATCCATAAGCAGGTCATCCTGCGCGGGATCTCCTATAAAAGTCGGCGCTGTCTCAAGGTTTTCGATTATCGTTCTGGCGTCTTCAAGGTTTTCAAAAGCATCGTTCACGGATCCCGAATCAGCGGCGCTCTCGATCAATGTTTTCGCGGAAGAAAGGTCCAGGACAAAAGTCGAAGCGCCCTCAATGCCGGCCGTTGACTCTTCGGCGGTACTGATACTGTTTTGTATTATCGCCCGGATCGATTCAATATATTCAGGGTTTATATCCACAACTGTAAGATCCGACGGGCGGACAATATCCTCCGAGATCTCCACGGCATCACCACCGCTCTCCATTATCGCGGGCCCCGCCTGTATGTCGAATACATTTTCACCCGCGTCAGCGGAATTCATAAGCTCGGTGAACCTCCGCGCGTAAACAGCACTGTCCGAAGCATCTGCTCCGGCATTCATGATCCCGCCCATTATCCCGGCCTCTTGAAGTTCAACATTTTCCGTTACCTCGGGAGAACCCGCGCTGCTCTCAAGCATGCTGAGGTCAAACGGCGTATACCCTTCTTCCTGTTGTTCGTTCTCCCTGTTATATGCCACGATTTCATCCCACGATACAGGAGGCCCTTTTATAAACTTCTGTTCAGGTGTTTTTACAGGGATCGCTATCGGCGTATTCTCTATTTCATTTAATTTTGCCGCGATGTTCATCCAGTTTTTCCTTTTCGAAAAATCCGCCCGCTCCACATCCGGAACTATATCACGCAATATACTCAGCACAGCGTTTTCGTCAACTATGCCAAGCATCGCGCATTTTGATACTAAAGCGTAGATTATCATCTGATGATCGAATGTAGCGGTATTAGTATTCCCGGGCGTAAGGTCAAGAAGATACCGGGCGAGTTTCCTGTATTCCCGGCCTTTTTCAAGTCCTATATCCGTGATCATATTATACTCCGTATCCCTGACAGATGTTACGCGCTGGGTTTGACGCCCGAAAAAAATATTTATTTTTTCAAGAAAACCCGCGCGGTTAAACAGAAAATCATCCAGGAAAGCTATCTCGGCCTGCTGTTCACCCTGCCAGGCCTCGATCATGTTCCATTTCTCAACAAGCTTATCCCAATCCGTTTTCTCTCCTTTATTAAAAACTTTCAGCCTCACAGCCACAGTGTCCGTCCGCTCTTCCAGTGCCCGGGTGATTTTCTGCATATCTAAAACCGCCAGCGTGGAATCCAGGCGCCGCGAATAACGCGGGGTTATATCTTCCGCCACGAGTTTTACCTGATAATCGGAAATATTATCAAGCCCGGTATCCAGTTTTTTTGCCAGAAGCACCTTTGCCATGCCAAAAATCAGAGGATTTATGTCCGCGTAACCCGGATCTTCCTGGATCCTGTCCCTTTCCTCCAGCGCGGCGGCTATATCACTATCCGTAAAGTCCACACTCAGGATTTTATCCTCTTTCAAGCTGAATCCCATCTTTTTCAAAAGGTTCTTAAGCCGGGCAAGTAAACCGTCATATTCGGGTATCTGGGCGGTAATATTAACAAGCCTTGCCAGATAGCCCTCAGCCGCGACTATTCCAAAAAAGCTTTCAGCCGGTACTGAAGGTTTAGTATAATCTCTTCCCGCGAAAACATCGCCTTCCGCTGAAAGGACTATCCCGTTTTTCAGATTACCAGTTATAATTTCCCCGAGGATTTTATCAGTCACAGTCTTCTGAAGCGCGGGAGTCATCCTTTTTCTCAATTCAACCGGTATCCCGGCTTTATTTTTTTCACCTGTTTTATATTCTATATATCCGCTTAAATCCTCATTATCAGAATGAGATAACCTGCAGTAAGCGCCCAGCTCATGCATGAAAGTACCGGCCATATCCAGGATATCCGATCCTTCTCTCCTGACTATATATATTCCCCTGTGGCTGGCATGCCCGTCAAAAAGGAGATCCCCTTCCCTGTCATTTATCTCGTATACTTTAACTCCCCGATCTTCAAGCAGCCTGATCAACTCCGGCTCCATGCCTTTGCCCAAAACGCCGGCGCCGCGCAAAGCTTCAAGCAAAGACGCCGCATCCGCGGCCTTAACCCTGTTTTCATTCCAGGCCTTCGCGATCTCGCTGTCGACATAAACCTCATGTGCCTCATAACTCATATCCTCCATATTCAGAATAACCGCCGGAGCCGCTTCACCTTCCAGAAGAGCGGGGCCTCCGTTTCCAGGATACATCCCGGCAAAATACTCCCTGCCGCCTTCTTCTATCCTGGTTATTTTCCCGCCTATCAGGCCGTTTTCAGAAAGCATATTTTTATCCTCCGCAATAACAAGACGCCTGTTTGTCTGGCCCAGCAATACGGAAAACCTTCCGTAATTGTCAATAGCCGCCCTTGCCCTCACAGCCAGGTCAAAATCATTTTTACCCGCAAGCCCGCTTACCTCAAGGCCCAACCGGTTCAGCATACTCGCGACCTGTATGGCGAATATGTCTATACTTTTTCTGATAAGGCTCTCAAAAGGGGATCTTCCTCCCGCCAGGAGCCTTTTATAAGGAGATTCATACCCCTCGGGATTGACAAACTGCGGGGTTATCGATACATAAGAGATCTCTTCATCCTTCAAAAGCCTGCACAGATTTTCCGTATGGAATCCGCCGGTAATTATCACCGCGTTCTCCCATTCTATTTCTTTATCCGCGTGAGAACCTTTAATGTTCCGGACAAACGCCTCGTCTCTTTTATAGCCCAGCTCGAAGAACTTCATCATCTCATCGGCGTAAACATCCAGATCATAGATATTATCCGTCAGCCTCACCGGTATTTTCAACCGAGCCGCCTCACTCCTGATAAAATCTAAAAACCATGCCGCGGTAAATTCATCCGCGTGTTCCCTGCAATAGGAATAATCGTCCGGTACAAGATTAATTTCAAACAGGTCTTTCAACATAGACGCGTGCTTCACCCTTACCGCCAGTTCCCTCTGCGCGTCATCACGAAAAAGCATATCCTGCACTTTTTCCTCAAGGCTTTTTATTTCACCGCTCACTTCCCCTTTATTCACGTTATCGTACATCTCAAGGTATTCGGTATATTTCAGGAACGAAGAGTACGCGGAAACATTCATCTTAACCTCTTCGGCGAGGCTCAATATATATTTGTAGAAAAGGAGAGAATTTATCCTTTTCAGCCTGAACTCTATCGTTTTCTCGACAAGGCCGCTTAACCTTACCCTGGAAACGTTTTTCTCAAGATTCTTTATAAGATCATCCCTTTCCTTATTCGCCTTCTTAAAATCAAGCTTCTCCTCCATGCCGATAGTCCGTAACAGGCCGCTGATATTCGGATATTGGCTCATCTGGTTTTCCTCTGATGTATCGAGTCTCGCGGTAAGGAAAAGTATATAATCCTTGAACTCCATATCATGAACTTTATAAGCGAAATAATTTTTGTCGAACTCTATGAGTTCAGGGGAATATATCCTGGGTTTAAGAGCCTTCAACATACCTTTGATACTGTCCATGATCTCATTAACAGTGTTCTTATAGTCGAGAGAGTCCCTGTAAACTTTGAGGTTATCAAGATAAAGGCCCTGATCTTCCAATCCTACAAGTTCCACCCTGTCCCGGTTATTTATCGCGAACGCCTCTCCCGCCCCTATCCTTCCGGCTTTCAGGAAATAATCGGTAACCTCTTTTCGTATATCTTTATTCTCTATGCCCGTAAACACCGACAAGTCATATTTCCCCGTTCCTCCTTCGAGAAACAAAACTTTTATTCCGAAATTTTTTTCAATATCATCCAGGATCTTTAACATCGCCTTCTGGCTGTCATAATTACAATGAGCATCCTGTATATGAATAACAGTTTTTCCCCCTGTACCTGAATAGCGAAATTTGACTTCCCCAAGGCTTTCCGGTAATTCAAATTGATCAATGGACAGGTTTTTCGCGGTTAACTGGCTGAAAGGGGAAAAATCCTGTGAAAAAGTATTCTCCGTTAGAGAATTTAAGGCAAACAATATCAGCACAGACAGCCGTAATAACTTATCCGCTGATTCCCTGAATTGTGATTTCTTCCCCAAACTCCACATAATATACCTCATTTCAGGATAGTACGATACAAACTTTTTAAAACTATTTATTATCTATTTTAAGTATACCTTATTTTGAACCATTTGGAAGGATGAACAAAAACAAAGTAACTAACTTTTTTTTGTATTACGGGCGGGGCTTATGCTTCGCTCAGGGCTAAAGCGTTTGGGGAGAGGTTCAGTCAAACATATCTTCTTTTTTTTTAGAGCATCTGCAAAATCTTGACCTGCAATATACATTCCTGCTCGAATTGAACACAATCTATGGGCTCTGCCGCAGGTACGAGGATATAGTACCTTTTCCCACCTGTTTGAACAACAATATCTCCATATTTCGGCATAAAAGCGGATTGTTTTCTTTCGTTTTGAAAAAGGATTAATGAGAGCTTGACTAAATCAAGGAACTTCATATTATCAATTTCGCCTTTGTCGATACTCTTTTTCCTTAAATACTCAGGCCTTAAAAAATTCTCCAGGTTTATTCCGACAAGAAAAGCTCCGTGTTTTTCATCAGTTGCCTTAAAACAGTCAAATTTTCCCTGTTCTATATTCTTTTCCCCCGACAGTACTATTATATTGCCCGAAGCACTATCATACTCCTCAGACAACTTCTGAGAAAGTTGTTCTCCTTCGCCATCAATTATAACTATGTTTTCAAATCCTTTCGACTTGCAGATATTCCTCAATGTTCTAATTAATATTTTAATCATTGTTTTTTGTTCCGGGGGGAGCCATTCTGTATCTATTCCAATGACCAGTTTCTCTCCTTGCCCAAATTCATCAATTGACTCTAAAAATTTCCTTAATAGCTCTGTAACTTTTTCCTTTTGTAAAAGATAATTTTTTTCTCTATCAATCAACATTTCAAACAGTTTATTCTGCAATTCGGTTATTTTCTCATCAAACAAGACCCTGTCTATGCCTTGTGAATCTACATATACCGGATACGTTTTTAAGAACTCTTCAATATTATCCATGGTCTCTTCAGAATAAAAATCCTTTCCTTCCAAAGAATCCATGAACTTTATAACAGGAGCAAATCTATCTTCCTGATCCGGCTCATCTACATCCATTTTCATTGCTGCATCTAAAACATTTTTCCTTCTTTTTGGAGATAAGCTTAAATACGCCCTTGTTTCTTCAACAAGCGCTACCGCTTCACTGGTTATATCTGGTGTAATCGTATCTTTTTTATCTCCAGCTAAAAATTCTGTTGCCTCATGTACAGTCTGAAGGTATAAAATATCTGTTCTGACTGTGTTAGAAAAGCGGGAGAGTTTATTTCTAAAATCAAATTCTATGAAAAAATATACCTTATCATCTGACGCTGAAATTCCCGCACATGAATATATTTCATCCGTAAACCAGTATTCATCGATATGTTCTGTTAATGCTTTATATTGTACAGGATGGGTCTTTTTCAGAATATTTAGTGGGTCTGTAAGGAATTTTGTGTAAATAGCCATAACAAAGGTTTATAATTTAACCAAAGGAGGTACTGTTATGGCTATCAGGAACGAATTGCTCGATGAATTATTGAAAGATTATAAAAACCCTGAAGACATTACCGGGAAAAACGGTATTCTTAAACAACTTACCAAACGATTGATTGAACGCGCTATGACTGCCGAGATGACCGGTCATCTCGGCTTCGAAAAATATTCAAAAGACGCCGCTACAGCCGAGAATTCACGTAATGGCTTTTCGGATAAAAACATCATAACAGATAACGGCGAAGTAGAGATCCAGATCCCACGCGATCGTAACGGGTCTTTTGAACCTCAGATAGTTCCAAAACACCAGCGGCGTTTCTCCGGATTCGACCAAAAAATCATATCCATGTACGCACGCGGCATGACAACTCGCGATATACAAGGGCACCTTGAGGATATCTACGGAGTAGCCGTATCTCCGGACCTCATATCTACCGTTACAAGCGCTGTTATTGACGATATTAAAGCCTGGCAGACTCGCCCTTTATCCAGAGTATACCCCATTGTTTACCTGGATGCGGTACGCATAAAGATAAAAGATAATGGCCATATCTTAAATAAGGCTGTATACTTGGCTATGGCCGTGACTCTTGAAGGCAACAAAGAGGTTCTGGGCATGTGGATCGCCGAAACTGAAGGAGCCAAGTTCTGGATGATGGTGCTAACGGAACTTAGAAATCGCGGTGTTCAGGATATCTTTATAGCCTGCGTTGACGGTCTAAAAGGATTTATCGAAGCTATCGAAGGAATATTCCCTCAAACACAGGTACAGCTTTGCATAGTTCATATGCTCAGGAACTCGTTCAAATATGTATCCTGGAAAGACAGAAAATCAGTGGCGACCGCATTGAAACCGATCTATACCGCGGCAAATGCCGAAGCCGCAAAGGATGAACTGGCTCGATTCCGAAGCCAATGGGACAATAAATATCCGAGTATCGGGGATCTCTGGCAGCGAAACT
>JBDRAX010000253.1:0-7524 GCA_043823375.1 Candidatus Omnitrophota bacterium
AGTTTCGCTGCCAGAGATCCCCGATACTCGGATATTTATTGTCCCATTGGCTTCGGAATCGAGCCAGTTCATCCTTTGCGGCTTCGGCATTTGCCGCGGTATAGATCGGTTTCAATGCGGTCGCCACTGATTTTCTGTCTTCCCTCCTGCTAAACGTTCACGTTCCTTACTACTAATCATTGTGTAAGATAAAAAAAATTTAGAAAAAGGATTTAATACGCAGAGGTGTTAGTGGTATAATAAAGCCAAATTTTAAATGTGTTAATGGCGAGGAGTATATAGGCAGACTATTAGTTAAACAACAAAAAAGGCGCCGGAGAAATTTTTATGAATATATACCGAATTAAATACAGCAAGATAATTAAGACTGTTTCATTCGCGGTTATAGTTACATTCTTATGTAACAACGTAGCTTTTGCGGGAAATGTTAATGTATGCAGGACAACCTTATCGCCTGAATCAGTGATAGGGTCCGCGTCAAAACAACTCCCAATGGAAGTTGCTCTTATATGCGGGGCAATTGAAAAAAAGGTGGTAATATCAGGAAAACTTGATATAGGTGAGATCAAAAAATGGATCTTTTCTGAAGAGAACCGCAAAGCTTTTCCTGGAAGTATACTTTTTCAGGATCTTGAAGATGAAGTTCAAGTGCTTGCCGGAGATGGTTATCTTATAAGATATTCCAGGAGAAGTAAGGGTTCCTTAGGGGTTCTTTTCGGAGAGGGAAAGTCATCCAGTTCACTATTAGTCGACCAGCCGGTAAACGCAAATATTAACAAACAGATCTATAAGACAGAACTTTTATTCCCCAGGAATAATTCCCCGCTGGAAGTCTTCGAGCATATACATCATAAGTCAAAATTCCAGGAAGGGGATAGCATTGGAATGGATGTGGCTGACTATTTAACCGCTGAAGATAAGGCCAGAGATATATATGCTATATGCCGCACATCTGAACTTGGTTGGCTTTTTATTCATCCCGACTTTTTGAAAGATTATGAGGATATAAGAAGATCCGGAATGGGGTTTGCTTATACTTTTGAAGATGGTGTGACGAGATGGATAGATTTGGCGGAAGCTGTGGCATACAGAGCCGCCATGCATGAGATGGATCTTGTCGGAAGAAAGGGGAAGGCCCATTTTTATAAAGATGAACGGGGGAAACGGGCATGGTGGAATGGCGGAAAGAATGAAAAAGAGGCTAATTATGTGGGCAGAAGATACAGCCTTGTAGATGACGCCATATGGCTGTGGTTCCTTCATTCTTATAAAATGTCAGACGCTGTTCGCTATTCAAACAGTAAATTTCTGCAACAGATACAATGGATATTTTACGACAGCGATGAAGAGGCAAAAGCATGGCGTGATGAATTTCCGGCGCTTGCCGAAGATCCTGAAAAACTGGAAGAAGCCGTCAGAATAGCACTGGATATAAATAGACGTTTTTTTGAGGAAAGGGAGAAATACGGAGTGGATACAACACCCGCGTATTTGAAGAAAAGGGAATTGCGAGAGCGGGATATCCGCCCTGAGATGTCAGACGGGAAAAAAGCGCAGGAAGCTTTGGGCGAAGTATATAAAAGGGTTCTTTCTGGAAAGAAAGGTATTGAAACAAAAGAAGAAATAGATATAACTCCGTTAATACAGTTGGGTAGTGGAAAAACCCAACGGACATTTATTCAGCCGAATGGAAAGCCGACAGGAAAGAGTAAAGGAATAGGCCTGCCGAAGAAAGGTGGTTTAAAAGCGGTGAGCCTTGAAGTAATAAAAGGGAGTGACGGCAAGGTAAGGCTCATATTCAAAGCAAGAACTGTCAAAGATGAAAAAGTAACAAGTATCCGAAGATGGTCCGGGGAGGATTTATTGCCTGAAAAGATAAGCGCGGACGAGGTTATTACTACTCTGCGAAAGCACAGTTTTGATATAGACGCCGCCCGGAAAGACCTGGGCATGCGCGCTGATGAAAACTTTAATGATTATCTAAGCCGGCAGGAATTATCCGACGAAGAAACCGGTAAAATAGTCTTTGTCCTGTTATCCCATAAGACAGCAGAGGCTGCAGGGGGGAAGGAAAAAGGCGGCCCGGGGAATAAGAAAGCAAAGAAAAAAAAGGCGGAGGAAGATAAAGAAGCTGTTAAAAGGATAATTATAAAACATAAAGCGTCATTCTCAGAAGATATGAAAAAAGAGCTTGAGGAAAATGGTGTGGGTTTTAAGCCTGAAGATCACGGCCTTTTGGGGCTGTTTCTCTGGAGATACGAACTGCAGAGTTTTTATGCGGAGTTTATGGTGGATTCAGGATTTTGGGATGAAGAAGAGCTTTTAAAGAAGGGAAAGCAGTTTCAGCTGGGTGCTGACTTTATAGAAGAGCTTATTGAAAGGCTGAGACAGAGGGCGAGGCGTGACGCGGCAACAAAGAAACCGGGAAATTCAGCGGACATAGCCGAAAAATTAAGGGATGAGTATAAGCGGCAGGGAACACTTGAACTGGTGCAGGGTTTCGCTGACTTCAGGCCCAGAGAGTTTGGTCTTTTGCTCAGCCTACTTTCAGGTGAACACAATTTCGACCTTGATGAAATTAACAGGATAATAAAGAGGTTCAGGGAACTGAATTTAGGTGAAGTCGCGTCCGCGCGCGACGTTAAAAGTAAATACATAGATTTCGCTGATCTGTTTATAAAAACCGTAATATCACAGGCAGTTTTTTTCGCGAAACAGGATGAAAAGACTAAAAAAGTTTTTTTACAGTTATTAAAGAGAAGTTTATACAGAGTTTTCAGTAAGAATCCCAAAAAGAGAGTTGCTGAACTTCAAAGAGTGATCCACGAGGCAAATGAAAAAGGGTTGGAGGAAGGCGCTAAAATCTTTCTGGAGAGAGTTTACAGGGAAGTTGAGGCGGAATTTATAACTATTCCTGACAGTATTGGCGGCACCATAGGGCATATAGACCAGAGTAAGAAAAAGTTAACAGCTCACCAGCTTGTCGGGATCCACACGCTCAGGCAGAATAACAGGTTTGCTCTTCTTGACGGCACCAGGACAGGAAAAACTCTTCAGGTATTGGCCGCTATGGACCTGAAAGAAAGAACCCTTGTGGTTTCTCCTGCCGGAGTTATGGATACATGGTATGAGGCTGAGAGTGAAAGTTTTTCAGGAGATATTAACATACAGACTATTGACGCGAGCGACAGGAATATGGACAGTGATCTGGAATCTCTTAACGAAGAAGACCATCTTATAGTTTTATTAAGAGGGAATTCTTTGAAAAGAGATCGTCTTCTAAAGGTTGTAAGAGGGAGAAAAAAGACCATAATACATGTGAGTTTTGAAACACTGAGGGAAATGAGTGAAGAAAGCCTGGAGCTTCTTAAAGAAGCGCTGGACGGTATAGTTATAGATGAATGGCAGTATGCCGAGAATTATCTTTCCCGCGAACGTGAAATTAATTCCCAGCAGGCGGCGGTTGTTCAGACAATTAAACCGCTGAAAAGATGGGTTATCAGCGCGTCGCCATACAGAAGCGACCCGCGTAAGCTTTTCGCCATGTTCCATTATCTCAGGGGCGATGAGGAAGATGCTCTGGACTGGGTCAATGATGGCCGTGTTTTCAGCCGTTCTTTTGCGGAGAATATGGAAGGGTTACGCTGGCTAAGCGGAGAACTCGCTGAGATAAGCCTGCGTAGGGCAAGGGAAGATGTGTGGGATATTTATGAAGAAGGGATGGATGACGGAAATATAAGCATACCTCATCAGGGGACAGTGACTCCGTGGAGATGGGAAATGCCTGTGGAAATGTCCAGGCAGGCCATTGGCATGATAAAAAACTTTCGAAGCTGGGTAGTGGATGTATTTAATCCCGCGGCTCCTGAGGATAAAAGGATAACAAAAGAGCAATTAACGATATTGACGAAGATCAGATATTTGAGGTGGCTTTCAAATCAGCAAACAATGGAGAATGACGGGCTTCTGGACATACTGGATATAGAGACGCCTTACTGGGACGAGCTCAGGGAATGTGTGGAGGGAGTGCTTGAAGATCCTGAAAAAAAGGTCGTAATATTTACACAGAATATATTTATGGTAGAGGAGCTTTTAGAGAGATATAAGGCGTTCGGGTGTGTCCGTATAGACGGAGAGATAACCGGTTTCAAAAAAAATGATGTTACCGGTCATTATGAGCGGACAGAAAAAGGACGCAGGATCACCAATAAAAGCTGGAACAGGAAAGAATTTCAGGAGAATCCCGAAGTGCGGATATGCGTAGCCAATATAAATGCCGGTGTAGGCATAGATCTTTCAAGAGGGGATGCGGTTATATATGCCCAGATGCCGGAAACTCATGAACAGCTTTACCAGTCAAAGTCGCGTATCCTTGGGCCGAATCAAAAGGGCCACCTGAGAAAAAAGGTGGACATGTATTTTATGTGCTCGGAATATTCGAAAGAGCTGGAAGAGGAACTTGAATTGGGACAGGAATATCTTTACTACAAAACAGGTACTGTCGATCAGGTACAGTATGACAGGCTCCAGGCTCAGAAAGCAAAGTTCGGTATTATTATGGATGGTGGAGTATCGGACATAGAAAAAGATGAAGACCCGCTGCAGCTCATAAGGCATCTGCCTCATTATATAGGAGATCTAAGCATAAGGGAATCGACTGATCTCAGCGAAAAACTTTCTCAAAGGCAGCGTATGATCGCGGAGATGAAGGGATATCTTGGCAATCTTATTTACATAGCCAGTATTCCCCAGAGAGAAGCTATATATAAAATTATAATGAGCGCGTATAAGCTTAAAGCGGATCTCAAGCCTTTAAGTAAAGTTATAAGTGAACTTGAGCGTTTTAACCAGGAAGATCTTATTTACCTCGCGCGTCTGACGGAAATATCAAATAATTATTTTCTTCGCGATGTATACAGTAAGCTTCCTGAGTTTTTAACTTATCTGTATGGCGGAAAGACGGCGTTAGAGGCGAAAGTGGAAGATGTAAAGATAAGGCATGGAAGCGGAATAAAAGATTATGTCATCGTAGCTGCCCTTGCCTTTCTTTTTGGAGATGAGGATGATCTTCATGAGAAAAGGAATATTTTCTTTCACCTGGCAGGCGAGATATCTGTTTCCAGATCAAACAAACAGGCGTCGTATTCTGAGTTATTGATGGCCATAAACGCATTCAACGCTATGCCCGTAAAGATACTGCGGCATTTCAGGGAGACTGGAAATCTCGCGGAGAAACTGAATATACTGAAAGGAATGGACAGCATACTGTCTTTCACGGATGGAGAGTCTGGAGCAGAAGTTTTAATGGATGCTGAAAATTCTGACGATTTTTTTGATGAGCTTGCCGGGAAAGTCCAGGAAGCCAGGACTAAAGTCACTGTGAAGTATTTTCGCGAAAAGTTCGGGATAAATACCAACAGAGAGGAAATTGAGAAGATAAAGAAAGCGGACCTTGATTCTTTAAGGAGTTTTATAGGGGCTCTTGAACGAGGCAGAAGGGCGGCCTCGACTCCCCGGGAGAGTGAAAAATTCAGCAGGGAACTTGAGCGTTTTGGTGAGATTGTTTCGCGTATCCTTGATGGAACATATTATGAATGGCGGAACAGACAGTCCGGATCCCGGGAGCATGGAATGGCCATAGAATATCTTGAGGAAGAAGGTGAATTCTGGGAGACATGGACAAAAGAAGAAAAACACGGTATAGAAGAGATGACAGTGGAAGCGGATTATCCCGTGAAAAAGAAATTAAAAGAGATGGAAAAACTGGAATTGCTTTTAAAGGGGAATCCGGGTTTTGTGGCGGGAATAGAAGGCGAAGAGGTGGGGCAGTATTTCTCGCTTTATATGTCAGGAAAAAAAGATCTGGCGGAATACAAGCGCGACAAGAAAAAGGCCGGAATGCTCTACAATAAAATTTATGATCAGAATCCTGCAGGGGATGAAAGGGGCTTACTGGAGGAGATAGGCATAGATCCCGGGAAGAAAAAAGGTGAGGTGCTGGACGAGTTGCAGAAATATTTGCGGGTCCTGGAACAGGCCATGCAGTGGATCGAGCTTTTTGAAACAGTAGTAAAAAAAGATGTGAATAAAAAACTCAAAAATCTGCTCAGTAATATTTATCTGAGAACATCACAGGAAGAAGGGGGGGATGCCGGAGAATTTATAAGGATAATAGAGGCGCTCATGAAGCTTGAGGAAGATAGAAAAGAGAGGAAATACAAAAATGTAGAAATAAAGATAACCTCTGACCCATATGAGATCTTAAGAAGAGGTATGCCGAGCCGTCAGCTTATGAACTGTTTTGAGCATGGCAATAATCCCTCAGCTGTGAGGCTGCTTATTGATGACCTGGGAAGCAGGAATAAGATGCTTGTTACAGTGAAAGCCGAAGGGCAATACCAGGCGGTAGCCATAGCTAAAATTAAAAAGAGAGAAAATGGACAGCCGGTAATATTCCTGGAAAGGATACTGGCCCGTGCCGGCGAGTATGATTTTGAAGCTGAGATGCTGAAGGTATTATTTGAAAGCAAATCGTTTAAAATGCCGCTGCATCCGGATATAGCGGTATACTCAAAAAACAAGAACGATCCGGAACTGATCTCTACAGGCGGATATGATGAAGATGAGTATTCCGAAGCGCATTTTCAAGTGCGGCCGAATTATTATATCAGGGAAGATGGACCGTACGGCAAGAATTATTATCCCTCGCATGGCAGGATCATAAACTCCGCGGAAATCGGTGCAGCACCCCAACCCAGGGAAGGAACAGTTGCGCAAAGCTCTTTGTTCGAGGCACAGGGAAAGGAAACAATGAAAAAAAATGAAGAAGCTCTTGAAACCCCGGAAGAAAAACTTGCGCAAGGGTATTTATTCGAGGATATGACGGAAACGGAAACAGCGAAAACTGAAGGAATTACAAAAATAAGGATACAACAGGGTACTTCGCATATAAAAGAAGTAGTGGGGATCGGCCACGGGAGCAGGAAAGAAGGGGAATTTATAGATATTCTGAAAAGCGCGGGAGTGACATCCTTAGTTGACATAAGGTCCCGTCCACACAGCAGGTTTAATCCGCAATTTAATAGAAAACGAATGGAAGAAGTTTTAAAGCAGAACGGCATTGAGTATATATGGATGGGCGATAATCTTGGCGGACTGTTGCCGGAATACAATGGTGATTTTAAGAAATATATGGAAGAAAACCCGAGCGGCCGCTTTATAAATGCCATGAGAGATCTTTTCCGCGTAATATTCCGCGCCCGGGGATCCACCGCGATACTATGTTCAGAGACAATGCCGGACAAATGCCACAGAGTACATATCCTGGATTTTCTGGAAAAGAAGTGCGGAGTAAAAGAACAAACCGCTGACGCTACAGGGGGAAAGAAAAGATCCGGCCCGGGGAGTGAAAGTGAGAGCGAAGAAGAGATAAGTGAGACGATAAAAAGAGAAAACGCGCAGGAAGAGCTTAGGGGAGTATATGAAAGGGTTCTTTCGGGAAACGAAGGCATTGAAACAAAAGAA
>JBDRAX010000254.1:0-2349 GCA_043823375.1 Candidatus Omnitrophota bacterium
TTCTAAGCGATGAGGGTATCTATTTCGGTACTACGCTCGTCGGTACTAATATTGCTGTTGTCATTTCTTCGGTTCTGGCTACGACTATTTTTTCACATTATTTTGATAGCAGTTTCGCGCCTGTGGTCACTACTCTGGTTATGGTTCCTGTTACACTTGTTTTTGCTGAGATCGTTCCGAAAATCATATCAAGGCAGTTCGCTGTAGAATTTGCGTTGAGAGCCGTGACGGCGCTTGACAGGTTTCGCCGCCTGGTTTTTCCTCTTATTCTTCTGGTGAATACTGCGGCGCATTTTCTTCTGCTTCCGTTCAAGGGCAGGAAAGAGACAAAAGATATCACATTTACAAAAGGTGATCTGAAAAAGATCCTGATGTTCGGCCACGAAATAGGAGAAGTAGAAGCCGATGAGGTCGAATTGATACATAGAGTACTGGATTTCGGGGCAAAAAAAGTGGGAAGTATCATGATCCCGCTTTACAGGGTTTCTTCGATCGAGGTTAACGATACCGCGGATAATTTGAAAAGGCTTGTAACCTTGACCGGCTTTTCCAGAGTCCCTGTGTATAAAGAAAACAAAAAAAATATTATCGGCATTATCAATGTTTATGATATACTTTTTGAGACCAGCGAGGCTCCTGAAACCGTTTTTCTGAAATGTTTTATAAGGGATCCCGTGTATGTGAACCGAAGTGACGGGCTCGATATAGCGCTTACACGCTTAAGGCATAAAAAACAGCCTATGGGCATTGTGACCGGTGCAGACGGCCAGGTAGTAGGCATTATTACCATCGAGGATATTCTTGAAGAAATAGTCGGAGAAATAGAAGAAGATACAGGGAAGGAAATATGACGTCTATTTTTATTATCCCGGTAATAGCGATTATCGTGATATCGACTTTTATAGTTAAAATATCAGCTGTGGCGCTCAACCTGACCGGATTAGACGAGAAAACCGCTTTTTTTGAGGCTCTTTCGGCGTTTACCGGTACCGGTTTTACGACAAGAGAATCAGAGGAAATAGTGAATAATGATGTCCGGCGCAGGATCATCATGTTTCTAATGATCGTAGGTAATGCCGGGTTCATTTCTATTATTACTACACTTACGCTTTCTTTTGTTAAAGGCGGGGTAACCCCTATCCTGGTGAATGTCGCTATTCTGCTTCTGGCGATACTGCTTCTTATCCGAGTTTCTCTCCATAAGGAGATAACAAGAAAACTTACAAGGCGGATACAGCAGAAATTGGTAAAAAGCTCTTCTTTTACAAAGCGCCCTGTGGAAAAAATATTGCGCCTGGCGGAAGGTTACGGGATCGCGGAAGTTACGCTTACCGGGGATAATGAAGATATCGGAAAAACTCTTTTTGAATCTTCTTTCAGGCAGAAAGATATTTTAATCATAGCTATTGAGAGAGGTACCAGTGTGATACCCGCTCCTCACGCTTCTGACCAGCTTTTTGTTAATGATATTCTGATATGTTACGGCAAGCTCCATAATATTGAAGAATTAAGCAGGAAAAAGGCTTCAAACTAAACTTGCGCAGGGAATATTTTTTTAAAGGCGCTTTACGCCGCGGGTGTTCCATATTTTATGGGTAATCATTTTTCTGTTGATAAAAAAGTCATGGCGATTGACAGAGCCTTGCGTTCTCCGGGCAATTCTTACAAGAAATGTACCCTATGCGCGCGGAATTGCGGTGTGGATAGGTCCTCGGAGGAGCGGGGTTTTTGCGGGGCCGGGGATCAGATAAAAATATACAGTTATGGGCCTCATCACGGCGAAGAACCGCCGATTTCAGGAAAAAATGGATCCGGTACGATTTTTTTCTCAAATTGCTGTATGGGATGTGTTTACTGCCAGAATTATCAATTCAGCCAGGCCGGCAGGGGGCGTATCATCTCATCCTCGGGCTTGTCCGAAATAATCATTGAATTGCAGAACAAGGGATGCCATAACATAAACTTTGTGACGCCGACTCATTTCGCGCCGGGTATTATGGAAGCTTTAAGGGAAGCTTATATCAGGGGTTTAAATATCCCGGTTGTCTACAACACTGGCGGGTTCGATTCTTTAGATGTAATAAAGAGCCTTGACGGTGTTATTGATATATATTTGCCTGATATGAGGTACGCTTCTAATGCCATGGGGCGTAAATATTCGAATTCCCCGGGATATGCTGTTAATAACAGGCTGGTAATAAAGGAGATGTTTTCTCAGGCCGGTAATCTTAAAATGGATGGGAACGGCATAGCTTACCGCGGGCTTATAATCCGGCTTCTTGTCATGCCCGGAGGAGTGTCCGGAACAGAAGAGACATTGGAGTTTATAGGGCGTGAATTGGGAAAGGA
>JBDRAX010000255.1:0-7784 GCA_043823375.1 Candidatus Omnitrophota bacterium
CCGGCAGATACAGCAAGTTCCCAGTAAGCCCGGCAACGATGCCTGTGAAAAAAAAGGCTGCCACGCTCGGAGCACCCGCATCGGCGAAGAAAAACACGCCGAGAACCGCTCAGGTCATTTCAAAAGCGCATAAGGCATCGGAAGCACTATCTAACAGCATACTGACACGCGCCATTAACGCGAAAGACGGAGAAAAAATACTGCTGGCGCTTGATAAAGACCTCGGGAAATATATCCTTGACGCGAAAGGCCGGAAAAAAGGCACCGCTGACTTTATCAAAGGCCTTATTAATGACTTGTGTGAAACGATCAATGACCAGGCTCTTCAGGAAAAACTTAAAAATATAATTGTCATAAGCGGCAGCGGAGTAAAAGTCGCCGCTGAAATCGACCGCTATACGGGAACAGGGAAACAAGGCGTCAAAATCGATAAGTCAAATGTGGTATTGATAACGCGTCTTTCAAACAGGATAAATTGCCGGAGTTTTGAAAAAAATGCTACAATCGCGTATATTGACGACTCAATGATCTCTCCCATGAGTTATTATCCCTTGCCGGAAATAGTATCTTTCACGTTCGCGAAGTCACTGTACCAGAGAGGCATAAAATATACCGATAACGCACTTATAACCCTTTATAAATCATTAGATATTTTCCAACTCCCGGACGAGCTCATTCTGGACAGATGTATAAAAAGTAACTGCGTTGAGCTCAAACTCAAGCCCGCGGCGGAATATGATCAGGACGAATTAAAATATATCTATGGATCGATCCGGACATTCCTGAAAGCGGCATAACGGTTTCAATGCGAAATCTCGTTTTTAAGTTCTCAAAACTGCCGATTTACTGTAAAATAGTCATATCTGTTTCGGGCAAAAATCACGGACACGCTTAAATCGCACTAAAGACCCGCAAAAAACGTAGTCGTAGTTATTGTTAGCGGAGGTATATTTATGGACATGCGATCAGGAAAGGGTGACAAAGGTTTTACGGACCTGCCTTTTCGAAAAAGAATAAGTAAGGACAGCGCTGATATCCGAGTGCTGGGAGAACTTGATGAGCTTAACGGATATCTGGGGCTGATAAAGAGCCTGATCAAAAATAGAAAAGACAAGGCTGTTATCGAACGGATACAAAACCTGCTTGGCTGTGCCGCTTCGGAGATCGCGGTCGGTACTGAAAAAAAACGAAAACTGGGGCTTCTGTTAAAACAGGAAGATTCCGACTGGGCAGCATGTCTGATATATGAAATGGAGCAAACCGTAAAAAAGGAAAACAATTTTTCCCTTCCGGGGCAGAATCCGATCTCAGCTTTTATGGATATAGCGCGATCCGTAGCCCGCCGGGCGGACCGCGCGGTTGTAGGCCTTTTCAAAAAAGAACATATTAGAAATGACAATATCCTTACTTTTATGAATTGTATATCGGACATTCTCTTTTTATTTGCCAGAAAATATTCCGGTAAAAGACAAAAAAATAAAGCTAAGAAAAAAAATGCTTTGAAACAAAGCAGCGGGAAGGCCTCAAAATGAAAGAAAAATATGACTATATTGTTATAGGCAGCGGCCCTGCGGGGCATGTATCCGCGATAAAAGCGGCACAGCTCGGCCTCAGTGTGGCGGTCGTCGAAAAAAATGACCGGATGCTTGGGGGCGTATGCCTTAATGAAGGATGTATACCGGCTAAATCTCTTTACCACAGCGCCGGGGTCTACGACATCATAAAAAGTGCCGCGCTTCATGGATTTGATGTGCAGTGCGGCCCGTTAAACCTCGGGAAGTTCGTGCAAAAGAGCCGGGAAACAGCTGAAGTGCTGAGAAACGGCCTTTTATTCCTGTTTAAAAAAAACAAAATAGACTTTATCACCGGAACAGCCTCGTTCCTCGATAAAAATACTATCGAGATCTCCGGTTCTGGCACTACAGCGCTGAAAGGCGATAAATTTCTGATCGCCACAGGCTCATTTCCGCGAGAGCTTCCCGGGTTTTCTTTTGACGGCAGACATATTCTTAACAGTTCGCACGCGATCCGTACGGACAGAGTACCTGATAGCATCGTTATCGCCGGAGGCGGGGCCATAGGCATTGAATTCGCGTCTTTTTTCAGCGCCCTCGGGACAAAAGTGCACGTAATAGAAGCCCTCGCTTCAATACTTCCCGCGGAAGACAGAGATATTTCAAACCGCATGAGATCCATTTTAAAACACAGAGGCGTTCAGATAGATACTTCCACTGTTATCCGGGACATCATAACAAATGGTGAAGAGACCCGGGTCTTCCCGGAAAACCGGGAAGACCCCATTGTGTGCGATTTTGTCCTGGCATGCGTAGGCCGTTTACCCGACGCGAAAAATTTAAAACTCGAAAACGCCGGTATTGAAACTGATGAGAACGGCTTTATCCCCGTTAATGACAGTTTTATGACAAAAATACCGAACATATACGCCGCCGGTGACGTTATCCGCACACCCATGCTCGCGCATGTGGCTTCCGCGGAAGGTGAAGCCGCGGCTATAGCGGCGGCAGGGCGCGTACCGGATGTAATAGATTATACCTCTATACCGAACGCGATATATTCTTCCGTACAGGTTTCGAGCGTCGGGTATACGGAAGAAGCGGCGAAAAATAGCGGGCTGGATTACTCGGCGGGAAAAAACTTTTTCAAGTCGAACGGAAAAGCCATAGCTGACGGGCATACGGAAGGTATCATAAAAGTAATCGCCCAGAACAGTACACGCAAGATCATTGGAGCTCACATAATATGCCACAACGCGTCGGACCTGATAGCGGAATTCGTTCTGGCTAAAAAAAACGGACTTACTACCGACGACATCTCCGGCTCCGTGCACGCGCATCCGACTTTTTCAGAAACAGCGGTTGACGCGTGCAGATCAGTTTTCGGGAAGCCGATCCATTCATAACTTTATTATCGAGGGGGGTATTGAAAGTCCGAAAGCATTTATACTATAATTATAATCCAACATTACAAAGCGCCAGCAAAGAGGCATAAACTTATGCAAACAGCCGTTATTGTGCTACTTATAATATTGATAGGGCTTGTCCTTTACCTTATCCGGGCGATCCGTTCCGCGGATCGCGGCCGTGTCCCGATAGAATCGGCCATCGGAGAAAAACTTGTCTCTTTCTCGGAAAACATAAAACAGAGTATGGATGTTACGCGGCAGGAGGTCGAACGCTCCAAAGACGCGGTCTCAAACGGCACTATAAAAACTCTGGAACATCTGAAAGACATGAGTAAAGTCATCGCCACGCTCATGCAGCAGCAGGAAAAGGCCCAGCAATTAGGCCAGTCACTTGAATACCTCCTGCAGTCGCCTAAACTGCGCGGCAGCTACGGAGAAACTATTCTGGAGGAAATGCTTGAAAAAATCCTCCCTAAAGGCATCTGGGAACGCCAGTACGTCATAGACGGCGTGGAACGAGTTGACGCGGTCGTAAAATACAGAGATATCGTAATCCCGATAGACTCGAAATTCCCAAAGGAAGATTATCAGAAATATCTCGCCGCGGGAGACCCACGGGAGAAAAGAACACACTGGGCAAATTATGAGCGGGCTCTCAAAATACAGATCAACCAGATAAAAGATAAATATGTAAAACCGGAAAAAGGCACAACAGAATTCGCGCTTCTTTTCATACCTTCCGAAGCTATCTATTACGAGACTATCGCGGAAAAAAATTTTCTGGGAGATCCTTGCCAGATATACGAATACGCGACCGAGCGCAAAGTCATCCCCGTAAGCCCGAATACGTTCTACGCGTTCCTGCATGTTATCATACTTGGAATACGGAATATCGAAATAGCTAAGAAAACGCGGGAATTGCAGAAGATACTCACAAAAATGGAAAGGGATTTCGGGCTTTTTTATAAAAACTTCGAAAACGCGGGTAAAACACTTGGAAGATCGATCGACGCGTATAAAACGGCGGACGCGCAGATCCAGCGGTTCAAACGCAGCCTCGACAGCGCCCTGAAAATAGAAAGCGACCATGCTGAACAGGAAGATATTCTCCCGGATAGCCGGGATGAAGAAAAGGCCATTGACGGGGAAAATTTAAGGGGATCATGAGCATAACACCGAAAAAAGCCCTGTTATGGGAAAAGACGGCGAACGGTAGAATACATTGTTCCCTCTGCGCGCATAACTGTGTCATTGAAGCCGACGGATTCGGCGTATGCGGCATGAGACAGAATATCAACGGGACTTTATATACCTATGCCTATGGGGCTATTACTTCAAATAACATAGACCCAATAGAAAAAAAACCGCTTTACCATTTTCTCCCCGGAACATACGCGTATTCCGTCGCGACAATAGGATGCAACTTTAAATGTTCCTTCTGTCAGAATTGGAGAATATCACAGGCTTCCGTAAAGAACGGCGGCAGTACGGGTTATAAGATGCCGCCTTGCGAAATAACCGGATCCGCGTTCAAAAACAGCTGTTCCAGCATCGCGTATACGTACACCGAGCCCACTGTATTTTTTGAATACGCTCTGGATACCGCGAAACTCGCCCGTGAAAAAAAGCTCCGCAATATTTTTGTTACAAACGGGTATATGACTGAAGAGGCCATTAAATTGATCAGCCCGTATCTTGACGCGGCTAATGTTGACCTTAAATTTTATAAAGACGAAAGTTACAGAAAAATATGCGGGGGCAGGCTCCAGCCTGTCCTGGATTCAATACGTAATCTTAAAAAAAACGGTATATGGGTCGAGATAACGACCCTGATCATCCCCGGCGAAAACGATTCGGATGAAGACCTGCGTGGGATAGCGCGTTTTATAGCCGATACGGGTAAAGAAATACCCTGGCACATCAGCAAATACCATCCTGACTATAAATATACGCACCACATCTCTACACCCGCGGAAACATTAAATAGGGCTTATGAAACAGGCAGGAGTGAAGGGCTGAAGCATGTCTATATGGGAAATGTATACGCGAGGAATGAAACATTATGCCCGGGTTGCGGCAAAGTCCTTATTGACCGGGCTGATCATACCGCCAGGATCTATCCGAACCGTTTTGAAAAAGGAAAATGTTTGAACTGTAATACTCACATTGACGGAGTATGGGAGTAAGGCGTCCCGCATATAGCGGAAACTGAAATTTAATCCCGGAGGTTGTTATGAAAAAAGCGGGTATCGCGCTTTTAATACTTTTGTTCGCGGCAATAGGCGTAATATATCACTACAGGTTCGACATTTTTCAGTTTTCGGCTGAGACAATGATAATGAAAATGCTGCCCGACTATATCGATATAGACCGCGTAATATTCGATTTGAAAAACGGAAAGCTCATGGTTAAAGGTTTTTCGGTAAAAAATCCGTCCGGATATGAAAAAAAATATCTTGCCACAATTGAGACCGTTACCTGCAGATATAAAATGCGGGGCAAAAATATCCTGGACGGGCTTGAAGTGACGGAGATCGAAGGGGACTTACCTGTCATCAACATCGAACGGAAACGTGACGGAAAGATGAATGTTAATGAAATGGGCGGTTTAATGGCAACCCCCGCGCCCGCTGTTACGAAAAAAGCCGTAACGCGCGAAAAAACGCCTTATGATACGCGTCCTTCGGGAAAAATGACGATATCTGACATTATTAAATTGCCAGATACCATCCACATCGTAAACGGGAAAGTTTTTTTTGAAGACCGCGCTGTAATGCGCGCCCCTTATTTACTGAGTTTCGAAAACGTGAACGGAGATATAACGCTTAAACTTAGCGCGGAGTATACCCGGGTTTTATCGGTATCCAGCGTGGGGAACGGATTTGTCAATAATAAGCCCGGGCAGAGAATAAACTGGGTGATTTCACTCGACCCTTTAACAAGCGCGCTTACCATGTCCAACAGGTTCGAGGTCTCAACCGTTGACATTACTCTCTTCAAACCTTATTATGACAGGTATTCGCCCATAGACATACAAAGCGGGTTATTCTCGGGAACTCTCGTGTTTGATTTTGACAACGGCAATATCGGTTCGACTAATACGGTAGAAATAACAGGCCTGCGTTTTACAGAAAAGCAGGGAGGCGACGCGGCTTTATTCTGGGATGTATCTCTCACGGATGTTATAAAATACCTTGAATCTTCACCCGGGCGTATCATATTTGATTTCAAAATAAAAGGTGACATGCGGCACCCGAATTTCTACCCGGGCCCCAGAGTAAAAGAAGCGATCCAGGGAATGGTAGTAGATAAAGTTTCAAATCTGTTCTCCGGAGGCAAAGACAGCGGTTCCGGCACAGAAATGACAGACGCGGAAAAGGTTGTTGATGTTTTGAAAGGTTTTTTACGTAAATAACACATACGGGTTTCAAAAGGAGGGAGTATATGACGAAAGCTCCATTTATCAGACAGACCGGCTTACCGTTTTTGATCGCCCTGATGTTCGCGTTGACATCCACATACGCGTACGCCCTTGAATTGAAAAGTCCAAAATTCAATGACGGAGACCGGATACCGGTCCAGTATTCGGGGAAAGGCGAAAATATTTCTCCTCCGCTTTTCTGGAATGATGTCCCGGACGGTACTGAAAGTCTCGCGTTAATAATGGATGACCCGCGAGCGCCGACAGGCACATGGGTTCACTGGGTGATATATGATATACCCGCTACCGCCCGCAGCCTCGCGGAAAATATCCCCCGAGAATCGCGCCTTGAGGACGGGACTTTACAGGGGATCAACAGTTTCCGGTGGATCGGATACAGCGGTCCGTTTCCGCCCGCGGGGCCGGCGCACAGGTATATTTTCAGGCTGTACGCGCTTGACACAACACTTAACTTGCCCGCGGACGCGAATAAAGGCCAGGTAATTAACGCCATGCAGGGACATGTGCTCGCTGAAGCAAACCTGGCCGGGATATTCTCAACAGGTGAGGACCGCTAAGAAAGGAAAAAATGCGTTTATTCGGCAAAAACCCCGTGATTGAGCGGATAAAATCAAGGCCTGAAACTGTTAAGAAAGTATATCTTCAAAACAATATAGACCTTTCTGATATAGTGCGGGAACTTAAAAAAGCGGGCCTCAAATTTGAACCAGCCGATAAATCGGTTTTACAGAGTAAATACGGCCCGATACATTCGCAGGGGGTAATAGCGGAAGTTGATGAGTATGAATATACGCCTTTTACGGACATAATCAGCGATTGCGTTGAAAAAATAAGCATCCCTGTTTTTCTGGACGGTGTCACTGACCCCCAGAATCTGGGCGCTGTCATACGCACTCTCGCCTGCATGGGCGGATTTTCACTGATTATCCCGGAACATAACGCGTGCCTTGTCAACGAAACTGTTCTCCGCGTGGCAAGCGGAGGTGAGAACTATATTAAAATCGCCAAAGTGATAAATAATGTGAAAGCGGTAAAAACTATAAAAGAAAGAGGCGTCTGGATAGCGGGGGCTGTCGCCGTAAACGGCCGGGATATAACAAAAACGGATTTTCTTTTTCCAATGGCAGTTATCATCGGATCCGAAGGAAAAGGCATCCGTCCCGGGCTTACCAGGTGCCTGGATACAGGGCTTTCCATACCGATGCGCGGGGCAGGCCTGTCTTACAATGTTTCAACCGCGGTTTCACTTATATGTTATGAAATAGCCCGGCGGGAATCAACCGGCAGGGCTTTATGAATAAAAAATATCCGATCATCGGAAAGGTGACGGCAAAGGGAGAGTAATATGCGAGATGAAAATACTCTGGATTTTTTAGCCGAAATCGGCATGCTCAAGAGAGTAAAGCGCAGCGGATGGTG
>JBDRAX010000256.1:0-3241 GCA_043823375.1 Candidatus Omnitrophota bacterium
GAAGGTCATAAATGTTCGCGGCTACGAGATTGAGAATATAATAAAACCCCCGTAGCAGCGGGTCTTTTCCCGCTCTGATTAAAAAATAATGATACGGGATCCCGACGACACGTCGGGAAGACCCGCCCTAAGCAGTTATGATAAGCATCACTGGATTTGCAACTTATTTACGAAAGAACCATAAAAGAAGGAGTTTCAAACCAGGCATAGAACTACAAGGCGCTTGAATATATGAATGTGAGCCCCGTTAGAAAGAGCTAGGCTTTCATTTCTCTCTTTCTAACGGGGTGAAAAATGTAACAATCAGCTCGAATTTAAAAAAAGGAGGGGATTTCTATAAGATAATTAAACAGGTCAGGAATTTTTCCGGTAATTTTTATTAATGCTATGTTTTATTAAAAACAAGCAAATATTTTATGGAGGAATGTAATGACAGTGGCTACTAAAACAGAGAATTTAAATCCTTGGCAGGTTGCTTTGTCCCAGTTAGACAGAGTGGCTAAGAAAATGAACTTAGATCCGAATATTCACGAAGTTCTTAAACACCCTAAAAGAGAATTGCACGTAAGCATACCTATAAGATTGGATAACGGTTCCATAAAAACATTCATGGGCTATCGTGTTCAGCATAACCTCGGCAGAGGCCCGGCAAAAGGCGGCATAAGATATCATCCTGAAGTATCAATAGACGAAGTAAGAGCGCTCGCAATGTGGATGACATGGAAATGCGCGGTTGTAGGCATACCTTACGGCGGCGCGAAGGGCGGCGTCATATGCAACCCGAAAGAATTATCACAGGGCGAACTTGAAAGAATTACCAGAAGATTTACATCCGAAATTTCAATGATTATCGGCCCGGAAAAAGACATTCCGGCTCCGGATGTTTACACAAACCCGCAGACAATGGCATGGATCATGGATACCTACAGTATGATAAAGGGCTATTCGGTACCCGGCGTAGTAACAGGTAAACCCATAGAAATAGGCGGATCATACGGAAGAAATGAAGCAACAGCCAGAGGATGTATGTTCACGGTTCAAAAAGCCGCGGAACATCTTGGCTGGGGCGACCTAAAAGGCAAAACGGTAGCGGTACAGGGCTTCGGCAACGCCGGCTCAATCGCGGCGCGCCTTCTTGAAGACGAAGGATGCAAAGTCGTGGCCGTAACCGATTCAAAGGGCGGAATATACAACGAAGCAGGCCTTGACGTAAAATCGGTTATAGCGTTTAAAGGAGAAACCGGCTCGGTTGTCGGCTTCAAAAATTCAAAACCGCTGTCTAACCAGGAAATACTTACCCTTTCGGTAGATGTTCTTGTGCCGGCAGCTCTTGAAAATGTAATAACAAGAGAAAACGCGGCAAATGTAAAGGCGAAAATAGTAGCCGAAGCCGCGAACGGCCCGACAACTCCGGAAGCAGACGACATACTCTTCAAAAACGGCGTAATGGTAATACCCGATATTCTTGCCAATGCCGGCGGCGTAACAGTATCATATTTTGAATGGGTACAGGACCTTCAGGCGCACTTCTGGACAGAAGAAGAAGTTAACAACCGCCTCCAGCAGATTATGTACAGATCATTCAGCGATGTTCTTGATATCCACAAGAAGTATAACTGCGATATGAGAACAGCCGCGTACATACTTGCGGTTGGCAGAGTGGCTAAGGCGATCAATTTAAGATCAATATGGCCGTAAACAATAGCGTATAGCGTACAGCGCATAGCGCATAGGAAAATGCACCCGTTTTAAAAACGGGTGCATTTTTTGCGAAAAGGAGTTAAAATACAGGACGGGGAATAATTGAGTTATTCTATAAACAGGAGAATCAATTATGGAAACTACGATTCAAACGGTTTTAATTGAAAACATTTCTAAATATGAAGGCCAAGATATTCAGATAAAGGGCTGGCTTTATAATAAAAGATCAAGCGGCAAACTTCATTTTTTGCAGCTGCGTGACGGCACAGGAATAATACAGGCGGTAATATTTAAAAATGATGTTACGCCCGAGGTATTTGAACTTGCGGATAAGATAACGCAGGAATCTTCAATAATTGTCACGGGAACGGTTAAAGCCGACGCGCGTTCTCCCATAGGGTTTGAGTTGTCGGCTAAAGACCTTAAACTTGTTCAGATGGCGGAAAGCTATCCAATAACCCCCAAAGAGCACGGCATAGATTATCTGATGGATTACCGTCACCTGTGGTTAAGGTCAAAAAGACAACACGCGATTATGAAAATAAGGCACGAGATTATAAAATCAAGCAGGGACTATTTTGACAATAACGGTTTTACCCTTATTGATTCACCGATATTAACGCCGTCGGCATGTGAGGGCACAAGCACTTTATTTGAAACCGAATATTTCGACACAAAAGCGTACCTTACCCAATCGGGGCAGTTATATAATGAAGCATCCTGCATGGCTTTCGGCAAAGTATATTGCTTTGGGCCCACTTTCCGCGCGGAAAAATCAAAAACAAGGCGCCATCTTAACGAGTTTTGGATGATAGAGCCGGAGATGGCATACTGCGACTTAGACGAAAACATGCGCGTGCAGGAAGAATATTTAAGTTATGTGGTGCAGTCGGTGCTTAAAAACAGGGAAAAAGAACTCGCCATATTGGAAAGAGACCTTACATTTCTTAAAAAAGTTACGCCGCCATTCCCGAGGGTCTCTTATGACGAGGCAGTGGAAATACTAAAAAAAGAAGGCGTTGATTTTGCCTGGGGCGGCGACCTGGGCGGCGGTGACGAAACGATTATTGCCCAAAAATTTGATAAACCTTTCTTTGTTCACAGGTATCCGGTTGAATGCAAGGCGTTTTACATGAAGGAAGATCCAAACAACAATAAACTTGCTCTTTGCGCTGACCTTTTGGCGCCCGAGGGCTACGGCGAAATTATCGGCGGCGGCCAGAGAGAAGATAATATTGAGATACTGGAAAAGAAAATAGAACTGCACCAGCTTCCCAAAGAAGCGTACAGCTGGTATCTTGATTTAAGAAAATACGGTTCCGTGCCTCATTCGGGGTTCGGATTAGGGATTGAAAGAGTTGTATCGTGGATATGCGGGCTTGAACACATAAGAGAAACAATCCCGTTCCCGAGAACATTGAATAGGATTTATCCATAAAAAAAGAAATTCGAAATACGAATATCGAAATACTAAACAATATCAAAATACAAATAACCAAATTCAAAACTGACACTACGGTGTCATCCTGAGAAGGCCTTC
>JBDRAX010000257.1:0-2043 GCA_043823375.1 Candidatus Omnitrophota bacterium
TAATCCAGCGTAAGCGGGCAATGCACAAAAGCGGTCCCCGCGAAAGCGGCTATGGCTATCCTGTCTCCTTTAAGGGCGTTGATCAAGCTCTTGATCTCTCTCTTGGCGGTTTCCAGGCGGTTGGGTTTAACATCTTCCGCCAGCATGCTCTGGGACACATCAAGAGCTACTACTACATCCAGACCCCTGCGTTTAAGCTCTTCCCAGTGATAACCCCATTTGGGCTGTATAAGAGAAAAAACTATGAACACTACGCCCAGCATGAACAAAACCGGGCGCAAACGCTGTTTCCCCGGGCTCACCGACATCATAAGAAATTCCAGAAGGCCCTTTTCCGCGAATTTTTCAAGCGCCCGCTGTTTAGAACGAAAAACCCACGCGTAGAAAAGAGCGCCCAGAGGCACCAGCAGTAAAAACCATAGATAACCTGAATTTCCGAAACGCATCTTCAACTCCTGTCCTTAAAACTCATCGTTCAAAACCACGGTATACCCGGCGCGCTTTCCGTACGATCGTTCACGGTAAAATCCTGAACCGCGTATACCTCAGGCCTGTTTCCAGAAGGAGGAGGAATAGCCCCGCGAGAACGAATGGTATAAATATCTCGTGGTATTCCGCGTAAGACTTCACTTCCACCTTTGTTTTTTCAAGCTTGTCTATCTCGTCATATATCTTCCTGAGACTGTCAAAATCCGTAGCCCTGAAATACCTGCCCCCCGTAACATCCGCTATTTCTTTCAGGGAATCCTCATCCAGGTCGATCACCGCCCACTGATAAACTTTATTCCCGAAGAAATCTTTTACCGGGAACGGGACCTGTCCTTTGGACCCGGCACCGATCGTATAAACTTTCACGCCAATCGCCCTGGCAAGTTCCGCGGCGTTCAAGGGGTCGATCTTACCCGCGTTATTAACCCCATCCGTTAAAAGGACTATCACCTTTGTCTTGCCTTTTATGTCTTTAAGCCGCGCCAGGCAGGTAGCCAGCCCGTCTCCCACCGCGGTACCATCCTCAAGCATACCTATATTTATCCTGTCAAGAAATCTCAAAAGAACACCGTAATCCAGGGTCAGAGGGCACTGCATATACGCTCTCCCTGCAAATACTACCAGCCCTATCCTGTCATTCGACCGCTTTCTAACGAAATCCCTGACAACCTCTTTGACAACGTCCAGCCGGTTTTTTCTCTCCCCGCTTATTACAAAATCTTCCGCCATCATACTGCCTGAAACGTCTATGGCGAGCATGATATCAATGCCTTCCGTCTCTATTTTAGCCTCTTCCACGCCTTTCTGGGGCCGCATGAGCCCCACGATAAGAAGTATAACGGCGGCGCACCTTATAAATATCAGGGAATGCCTGGCTTTTATGGAAAAAGACGGTTTGATCCTTTTCAGATTTTTCAGCGATGAAAATTTAACATACCCTCTCTTCCGCCATCTCATGTAAGAGACGGCTATCAGCGGGATAAAAACAAAAACCCATATTATGTTCAACCAGTCCTCAAAAATCATATTTCCGCCCTCTTGATCGGTTTCAGTTGATCACATGGCAAAAGCCATGCCCCGGATCTTCTTTACCGGGCGCGTCAGATCCCACCGGTTCCGCCGGCTTTGTCTCTTCAATAAAATGCCTGGTAGTTTTAAGCAGATTATCCGCTTCCGGTTTTCCCGGTTCCAGTTTCGCGTATTTAACCAGGTCGCAATGATACATAAAATCCTTAAGAAGCTCTATATAAGCGCGCGCAAGCCGGCTTGATCCGCTTACGTATTTCAGGAACTCTTCGGTAGTCTGCTCCGGCGCCCTGAGAGAAAAACGGTTCTCAAGATACGTCCGCATACAGATCGAGATCAGATAATAATACTCTTTTATTTTTCCTTTTCCTATAAGGCCCATCCCCTCTATTCTGTCCAGTTCAGCAAGGGCTATTTCGTACGGCGGAAGAGGGGCCGTTTTTTCGCGTGATGATATTTTACGCCGGTAATAATACCATAACACCCCCGCGATAAGAGCCGTAAAAAAGGCCATCACCCCGAGTACTA
>JBDRAX010000258.1:0-12683 GCA_043823375.1 Candidatus Omnitrophota bacterium
CGGGATAAATTATGAATATTTCTTCAGGGAAGCGGGATATACTTTAGTTGTCCCGTCTATTTTGTTCGGCGCGAAAAGCAAAGAGTACGGAGAAGAAAAAAAGAAGTACGCCGGTATTTTCAGCCTTGGATCGTATGACGGCCGCGCGGCAGAAGAAAGCGGGGGCGGGGGAACGCGTGTCACGCTTAAAGGGCTGGAGGGATTTCTGGAGAAAAACGGCAATAACGGTAAAACGGCTGTGATCCTGCCATACACCGATATGGACGGTTTGAGCCGTGAAAATCTGGATAAAACGCTTCTCAGCCTCATGGAAAAATATCCGGGAGTAAAATTCATAAGTGTGGACGTAAGGGGAGTGAATGACGGTATAACCGGGTATGAAAGGAAGCTTTATCGCAGGGATCTCTACGCTCTCCTGCTTCTTACTCTGAGGCTCGAAGAAAGATCGGGCCCGGTATATGAAGCCCTGTCAGCTCTGATAGAAACGCGTTTGACAGATGGATCAGGAAACTCCGCGGCGCGTGAGGCGGAGGAATTTATAAATTTACTTTCAGCTTCCACGCGCGAGGAAAGACAGATGATCCTTTCCAGGATTTTATCATTCATACCGTCCGGGAGATATGTCCTGCCTGAATACCGCGGTATAGCAAAAGTGCTCATGTCCGCCTGAAGCATGGTACCGCGCGGGCAATTTTCCATTACGGCGTTTTCCAGCAAAAACGAGAAAAGCTTTCCGCGGCAGTATCTGTTTGTACTCACACCTGTCCGGTTAAAATCACAAAAAAAGGGAAGCCCATTGATCTGGTGTTATAATTGAATCTTCTGAAAACCAACAAACACGAGGAGGATTCTCTATAGCTCATTATAACATATTATTTCATCAATTGTTACAATCAGTACCCCGACATTATTTTGATACTATTGTAAATAACCTCTGTGGGAATCGTTATGTAAAGTACTTTTCCTGCTGGAATCAGTTTTCTACACTTTTTTATGCTCAAGTATCCGGTAAAAATAGTTTGAGAAAAAAGGAATGAGCTATTCCGTAACCGGACAGCTGTGGGTGAAAAATAAGTGACAAATGTGACAAAAAATACTTGTAATTGTCACAAAAATAACTATAATAATACTTAATTAACCGGAGGAATTTATGATAAAATCAAATCCTTTTACCCCCCAATCTGGTTGGGAGCCAAAATCTTTTAGCGGTAGAAAACAACAAGTAAATAGTTTTGAGAAAAATGTAAAGGAAGCCCTGTCAGGAAATAAACCTAATCATATGATAATTCTTGGTGACTGGGGTATTGGTAAAACTTCTCTTTTAAAACAGTTTAAAAAGACGTCTCAGAAAAAGGGGTTAGTAGCTTCATTTTGTCCGATACCGAAATTTACTGAAAAAGAGACAGCTGAAGAAGTTGTTAATTTAATTATAGCTGAAATCTTAAAAGGTTTTCCCGTTATCAAAGCTTTTGAAAAAGTAATAGATGAGATTGAGGGAGCCGGTATATCTATAGCTGGATTCGGAGGCCATGTTACGCGAAAAAAAAAGACTCCCCCGCCTCAAATATTATTAACAGAATTTCTGATAAGTTTGTGGAAACACTTAGAAACAGAACTTGCTGTAGTGCTTATAGATGATATACAAAATTTTAATGAAATTCCTCAAGTCATTGACATTCTTAGACTGGTATTAAGTAGAGAAGAGATAATTTTAAATACAAATTATCTGTTTGTTTTGAGTTCTACTCCACAGGGATGGAATTTTTTTATCGATAAACACGACCCAATTGGTAGATTTTTTCGAAAACGTGAAACAATTACACCTTTAAATACTGAAGAGACTAAGGAAGTTATTATTGAAACATTGAAAAATACAGGGGTTACTTTCAGCGACGAAGTTATGGATCTTATATGTAAATATACAGCAGGGCATCCTTACGAATTACAGGTTTTGTGTAGTAATCTCTATGAAGCGCAAATTAAGGGTAAGGTATCAAAGCTCCAATGGGATATAGCTTTTAAAACTACTCTTTCTGATTTAGGTGATGATTATTTCGAGGCTCTTTATAGAAAGGCTACAGATAGAGAGGAGCCGATTTTAAATGTTTTATGTAAAACAAAAAGAGCGATGGACATAAAAAGCATTCAAAAAGAGATGCCTAAAGAAGATAAGAACTATCCAATTAAAGATGTCCGTTTTTATGTATATCGTTTAATGAATAAAGGATTATTGAGATCAAAAATAAAGGGTACCTACGGAATCATTGATAATATGTTCCGGGAATATATATTGCTACAAAAGTGACAGAAAATATAAAAATCTGTCACTTTTGTAACATAACCATTCCTGTTCCTGGACAATCAGCAAATGTACACCCCGGTGTCTCCTTTATATTCCTATATATAGTAAAAAAAATAAGGGGCATTTAATGATTGAAATCAACCTGGAGGCATTTAATTTCAAGTTACTGCCTTACGAAGAATCAGGCAGGAAGGGGGGCTGTGTTATAAAAATTAATCCTGCCAGGCGGTAAGAATACCGTTATCGAAATAAAGATATATTGTTTTCCCCGAAAAAGTTGTATATATCCATTGTGATGAGATTAAACTTGTATTTATTGAATTTACTAAAATTTGTATTTAAGAAAGGATGAGACTCATTTGAAAAAAAATAATTATACTGATGTTGTTTTTTTTCCGGGTGCTGGATTTACACACGATCTTGAATTGCCTATAATGAGTAATTTCGGTACTGAGTCAGATAAAGAATACCAGTAATAGTAAATATTTTAAAATGAGATAGACATTTTTTATAACCTTTTGTCAGTTAAATAGTTTGTGAAAAACGTCGGATAATGTTACACAAACTTTTGTAGAAGAAATGTGGCGGTTCAGGCTGTTCCACTTTTGATAGGGAAGAGAGAATGAAGATATTCGCTTTTAGTGATTGGAGAACGCAATCGATAAAAGATTTGATTTGTATTGTTAAGAAAGTAAACCCCGATGTTATTTTTTATGCAGGTGATGACTTAGAGCGCATTGTTCCTTATGAAACTACAATTTTTCTTAAGACCAAGAATCATTTATTTGAATTTGATAAAAAAACAATCTCTACAAATAAGTATTTAAAACCGGAAAGTGTTAATGACTTCTTAGCCATTCTAACCTCCTTAACTCTGAAATTGAAAAAAAAGAACATAATAACAAAGAGTATTTTTAGTAATATCCCTTTCTTTTTTGTAAATGGCAATGACGACAAATATATAAAATTAAAAGGTGATTTTTACCATCGCATTCACGGATCTTGCGTCAGAATAAAGCATGGTTTGGAATCAAGTATACTTTGTGTGTCCGAAAAAACTGACAGACAAGTTGGGGTTGAGGAAGTTGCCGACGGTGACAATAAATACAATATAGGAGAAGAAGGTTTTTATCTGAAATATAAGATCAAACATAGTTTTGGGCATTTCACTTTTAAAGGGCAAAAAATATTTGGATATGAAAGTAACTTCGGATTAGGATCCAGAGTTCTTAATAAGCCAACAAAGAAAGCGGATATCTTTTTGACTCATATTCCTCCGCTTGGACAATTAGATCTTTCTGCCCGATATGGTATCTATCACATAGGTTCGCGACAAGTGTTGAATGATTTGAAGCGGTTTAAACCAAAGTTTATAATTTGCGGGCATTCCCATTTTTGGGGAGGAAAACAGTCGAATATAAATAAAACAAAGATAATCAACACGAGTTCCCATGATAGGGATAATTCGGATGGAAATTACGTTATAATTGACACCAAAAAGAGTTCTTTTCAGCAGCATAGTATATGTTTCAAGAATATTTATCAAATTAGGGGTGGTAGATCAGTATTAGATGAACTTAGGAGAGAAATATACGACCCCAAGGCTGAGGATTCTTTCAGTAAGATAAATTTACTTTCACATATGAATGAATTTAAGGACTTGGCGGAAAAAAAGAAATTAATTCTTAATACTAGAGTAAAGGAACGGCTTTCGAGCTTGAAATGGAAGCGTCCGAAAGTTATCAGTAGACTATCCTTTGATCCTGATAAATGTGTTTACCTGGATGTAGAAACTGGCCTTGCTAAAGGCGGAGAACCAGGTAAGCTTTGGTTAATAGGTGTATTATGTAATGGTGAGGTTAAACACTTCCTTTTTCCTGGCGAAAGGAAAAAATTTCAGAAGTATTTATTATTGCGCAAGGAGAAGCCGATTGTATCGTGGACCAATTATGACCAAAAGGTTATTTGTGATTTTTTTAAAACAACAAACCGTTGGATTGATGCTTGCGCACGAGTGGCTAATTGCGTTATTTGGTATGATTATCGTTTAGCAGAACTATATAGCAAATTGTTTGGTTTGAAAGAAACAACTTCTATTGATGGCGCTACCATAGGCATATTAGCAGACCATATAATTCTTGATTCAAGAAAATGTTCGTTCTGTCCCAAAAAGAAAGAAATTATCACTCTTGCAATAAACAAGAATCGAATTGATTTGCTTCAAATGTATAAAATATCTAAATTTTTGTGGAGTCAAAAAGGTCTCTAAAAAAGTCTATTTTTGTAATGTTACTGTAACGTAATGATAAAGCGGGTAAATATGCATATTAAGAAGGTAATAATCGAAAATTTTGAGTATGCCAGAATTTTTGTGTAAACAGCCCATTCCATCATTGAAAATAACAGTGCAAAGCCGTGGATAATAAAAGTTATACCCTTTACTTTTAATACGGATGCCGCTAATATTGCCTGTGAAGTTCCGCGGACATAAATCCGGGGATGTATCCGTACTGTACATTACTGTTTGTACGGTATGGACAGTGTATTCCGCGGGGGGTATAATGAAAAGAATATGATGAAGCGGTGTGTCTTTATTTTAATTCTGTTTTTAGCGCGCGTTCTTTTACTCCCGGGAGAAGCCGTCTCCGGGGAGGGCGCCGCTGAGATTTCAAGCCGCGCGGAGAAACTGGAATCTGATGGGAAATATATTCAGGCGGCCGGGGAGTATGTGTCTCTTATCGCGGATCATCCGGAAGATACCGCCCTCGCGGATAAGGCGCTGTCACGGTTAAAAATTATTTATGGAGAGCCGGCGCGTGAAGGGCTTATTGATAAAAACTCCGATCCCGGGCTTTTTCTCTCGTATCTGTCTGATGTCTCGGGCAGGTATAAGCGGGCCGGGGAATACGATAAAGCCGTAAGGGTAATAACAGCGCTTAAAGAAATAAATGACCTTCCCGGATATGATCATGAACTCGGCAATATTTATCTTTACGGGATGAATGACCCATTTTCCGCGGTTTACTGTTTTAAGCGGGCTCTTGAGAGGGACAGGAACAGTTCAAAGATCTTGACGGATCTCGGGATAGCGTATGAGCTGGCGGGAGATCTTGATAAGGCGCGCGGGGCGTACGCTGAAGCGGCCCTTTTGTCGCCTTTTGACAGCTGGGCGAGGTACGGGCTTAAGCGGGCCGAGGGTATGGATCTTGCCGCGGGGGGAGAAACAGAACGCGGGTGGTTTTTTATGGGGCCCTTTTACGGGACCCCGGAATATGCCGCGCTTGAGGAACGCGTTATAAAAGAGGCAGACCAGGGGGCGGGCTACACCGCGGGAGACGGAAAATTTCTCGCGTGGGCCGCGTTTTTCCCGGCAGGGAGCAAAGGGTACGTGAACCTCGGCGATGTTTTCGGGCCGTGTTCTTTCGCGTCGGGCCTCGCGCTCGGCGCGCTCTATTCACCTTCGGCGAGAGAAGTGTTTTTCCGCGTGGGAAGCGACGACGGCGTAACAGTATGGGTTAACGGGATAATGGCCTGGGAAAACCCGGTGAAACGCCCGGCGGCTGTTGATAATGATATATTCAGGGTATATCTTGAAAAAGGGTGGAACACTCTTGTATTAAGGATAAGCCAGGACTGGGGCGGATGGGGGTTTTATTTCAGGGTTACAGACGCCGCGGGAAAGCCTGTCAGGGATATTATTTTTGACCCGGAACGGAATACGGAAAAGGCTTGCGCGGCTGTAAACGCTTTCCGCATGGAGAAAAATGCGCGGTTTATCAGGAAAGGTTTATTTTGCGCGGCCTTTGCCGGTTTTTTTGTTTTAACCGGAGTGTTGTCCGCGCTGTATGTCTTTGATATCAGAAAGACGCGGAGGATACGGGAAGGTTTTGTCGCGAGTGTTACGCATGACCTCAAGGTGCCTTTATCCGTTATAATCGCGTCAGCGGAGCGGCTCGCTGACGGGAAGGTGAAAGATGAAGCCGCGAAGAAGAGTTATTACAGGGCGATAGCGTGCGAGGCGGAACGGCTTAACGGTTTTATCTATACAATATTGAATTTCACGAGGGGTAAAAACGAAAAAAGAACGTATAAACTGAGTAAAAGTGAGATACTTCCTGTTATCGAAAGATCCGTGGCTGTTTACAGGGAGGAAAGCCCGCGCGATGACCTCAGGATAAACCTCAGCGCTTCAGAAGATCTGCCGCTTGTTAATATAGATAAGGAGGCTTTTTCCCGTGTTATGATCAATCTTTTGAGTAACGCGGATAAATATTCTCCGGAAGACACGGATATAGAAGTTACAGCCGGGTATGAGCGCGGCAGGGTGTTTATAAGTGTCAGGGATCACGGGATAGGCATATCTCGGGGTGACAGGAAGAAAATATTCAGGAAGTTTTACAGATCCGGGGATAAAGCGGTAAGAGCGAAAAATGGAGCCGGGCTCGGGCTCGCGTTTGTTAAAGATATAATGTCCGCGCATGGCGGTAGTATATCCGTTTCAAGCGTTCCGGGAAAGGGCAGTGTCTTTACCGTATATCTTCCGGCGTGCCGTGGGTAAGTACATTTCATTGTATCGGTAAATATAAATACGGGTAAAGTCGAATTCATCGCGAATGACGTGTTCGCGCCTTAAAAAAAAGGACCTGACATGAAAAAAGCTCTGATCGTGGAAGATGAGAAAAATGTGGTGCGTGTCATAAGAGACACGCTTGAAGATGACGGCTTTATGGTTTTTGCCGCTTCTACGGGGGAAGCGGGCCTTGAGATAGCGCTTAAGGAGAATGTGGATATCGTGATACTCGATGTGATGCTTCCCGGGCGGGACGGGTTTGAAGTGTGCAGGGGGATTAAAAAAAAGAAAATAACACTGCCCGTTATTATGCTTACGGCGCGGGATTCGGTGGAGGATAAAATAAAAGGGCTTGAGTTCGGAGCGGATGACTATATGACAAAACCGTTCAGCGTTAAGGAACTGTCGGCGCGGATCATGGCGTGCCTGAGAAGGGTAGAGGCCCACAGGCTTGCCAAGGAGGGATCACGCGACGTATGTGAGATCGGCGGCGTTACGCTGGATTTCCGCAGAATGGAAGGCGTGAAAAACGGAAAAAAGATTTCTTTCACTAAAAGAGAAATTGAACTTCTCCGGTACTTTTTGAACAGGAGGGGAGAAGTTATTTCGCGTAATGATATACTCGACGTGATATGGGGTTTTGAAACCACCCCTCTTACCAGGACAGTAGACACTTTCATTTCCCGCCTCAGGAAAAAAATAGAAGATAAGCCTTCCAGGCCGAGGCATATCTTAAGCGTCAGGGACGCGGGATATAAGCTGGCGGAATGATTTCCCCGCTGTCACATAACTTTTACATTTCTTTTACCCGCTTGTAACCATAAAGGGCGATCTAAGTTGTACTATTTTATGAAAAGTTGTAAGGATGTTTTTTAACGGATTTTTTATTCATCTTATTCATCGGGAGGCGTCATGACAAAATCAATGTTTACTTTTGCCGGTGTGTTCTTTTCTGTACTTCTGATCTCGGATCTTTTATGCTGTCCTGTCTTTTCCGACGTGACTGTCTCGTATTATACGGACACGGGATACATGCGCGCTAAAAAGATAGACAGTGAAAAAAGCGTTGATCCCGAAGACATTCTCTACAGAAAACGCGTCAAATATTATTACCGCAATGAACAGCCTTTGCCTGGCCTTTCTCAGGGCGCGCTGGATAAGACGGAAATATTCGGGGATACGACGGATGAGGTTGAGAGGAAGGGAATCGCTTTTGACGGCAAAGACGATTACCTGAGAGCCGCTGATTCTGAGATTCTTGACGCGGGGACTTCCGATCTCACGATTACGGCCTGGATAAAACTCAGTGAGGTTAATAAGTTCATGACAATAGTCAACAAAAACGGTTACCGCGCGATAGGGCCCTCATATCATCTCGGTATAGACGATTACGGAAAGGTCCACTTCACGCTGAGTGACGGTACGGCCGAAGTGAATACCTACGGCCGCGCGCTCAGGCAGACGCTGGAAAAAGACAGGTGGTATCACATAGCGCTTACGCTTGACAGGGACGGCATGGGAAAAGTGTACATAGACGGTGTACTGGACTACGCGGTCGATATATCCGCTATAACAGGATCTGTGGCGAGCGACGCGGAACTTAATATCGGCAGGCGGACCGCGGGGACAAGGTTATATTTTTCAGGTGATATGGATGATGTCGCGACATATTCCTCCGCTCTTGCCGGAGGAGATCTCGCGGGCCTTTGTGAAGGCGGGAATATAACGGGGGGCGTTTCAGCCGCGTGGAATTTCAATGAAGGTTCCGGCGTAAGAGCGTGGGACAGTTCCGGTAACGGTAATGACGCGGAAATAAAAGGAGGCGCCGCGAGAACCGCGCTCGGCGCGCCCGCGGAAAGATCAGGCGCTCTTGTATTTAACGGGTCCGCGAGTTACGCGGAAGTGCCTTATAACGGTTCGCTGGACGCGGGGTCTGGGGATTTCACGGCCACTGTGTGGATAAAAGCCGACAAGGCGGACAGTTTCGGTACAATTCTCAATAAGAATGGGCATAAGTCCTGCGGAGCTTCATATCACCTTGGGATAGACGATTACGGCAAAATACATTTTACTCTCAGCGACGGGAACACGGAAATCAACAGTTACGGCCTTTCCGGCAGGGACAAACTTGAGGCGGGCACATGGTACCACATAGCGCTTGTCGTGGAAAGAGGAGAAAAGGCGACAGTGTACATAGACGGAGGCGAAGACTATTCGGTGGATATATCGAGCCTCGCGGGCGGCATAGATGACGGCACGTTTTTAAGTATAGGAAGGAGAGCTAAGGGGACAAAGCTGTATTTTGACGGCAGTATGGATGATCTTCTGATATATGATAGAGCCCTGAGCGGGGGTGAAATCGCGGATATCTATGGCGGGAGCAGTATAGACAGCGGGTGTGCCGCGGCATGGTATTTTTCGGAAGGCACGGGGACTGATCTAAAAGACAGCGCGGGGATAAATAACGGCGTAGTACGGGGAGCTGAATGGTTCTCAGGCGGCGCGGATGATACCGGACTGCCTGAGGCGGTCATTTTGGAGCAGGCTGATGAAAACGGCGTTATCGCTCTTAAATATGAATACAGCGTCGGGGGTGTACCGGAGAGAGCTTTCGGTTATTATGACAGGGATATGTCTGTTTTACGCGGGGTCTATCAATATGACTCTTCCGGGAACGTGGTTTCCTTTTCGCCTGAAAACAGGGTGAAATATATCACTTACTCAGCCGCTGATATTTCCGCGGGTAGCGCGGAGGATATAAGCGTGAGCTGTATGGATAATATGATCTGGCAGTCCGGAGGCGCCATTTATTACAAGAGGGCGAGTGACGGGACAGTTACGCGCCTTAACCGCGATGGTGAGGAAAGCCTGCGGCAGAAAATAAGCGCCGGGACTGAGGCGGTGTGGGTCACGAAACTCGAAAACGGATACGCGGCCGATTACTGCGGAGAATCGTCGGGTTTTAAGACAGTCAGGATTTTCGAGAATCACGAGGGTACTATAGATGGTATGTCCGCGTGGCATCTTGATAACTGGGCCCCGGTGATCAGCCCGAACGGGAGATATATCGCGTGGGTTGATTACAGAGTTTCTTCGAATGGGGGCCGGATCTTTCTTTATGATACTCATGAAGGGCTTACAATACAGGTGACAGGCGGGGATTTTATTTACCGGCGGCCGCAGGTCGATGATTCGGGAAATATGATCTGGCAGGATAATACGGGTTACGCGGGGAATATATTCACGCGTGACGGTGTTTCCGGCGCGATAAGGAATGTATCCGAGCCGGATGGGCGTAAAGGCTGGGACCCCCAGCTTAATAACGGGTACGCGGCATGGCAGAGTAACAGTGATATAATGATTTATGATTTCGGTACGGGAGAAAGAAGTAACCTTGAAGACGCCGGAGGATACGGGGTTCAGGATTGGGACCCGGTCATAAACGCGAGGGGTGATGTTTTGTGGAAGGGCGGGCCTTTGTGGGAAGGTACTGATATGTACCTGTATTGCCGGGATGAGGGAGAAGTGAAGCGCCTGAACCAGGATGATACGCAGGACGCTGTCAGCACGCTGAATAATTCGAACGGATTTGCCGCGTGGGAAAAACATCTTTCGGGCGGGGAAAAAGAATTGTATTTTTTTGACGGGGAAAACGTGGTACTCGTCACAAGGACTTTATACCTCGCTCCGTCTGGTAACGCTTTTCATATCTCCGCATCCGGAGATCTTCTATGGGCCGAAACAAGGCCCGAAGGCGGGGTGGTCATGAGATATGACCGCGAAACTTCCTGTATCGAGGCGGTTTCAGGTGATTACGCGGATATTTCCGGGAATTTTGCCATGAACTCTTACGGCGACATAGCGTGGAAGGGAGAAACCGATGTCTATATTTCCAAAGCTTATTCATATATACCTTACGCTTCGGGCAGTATAAAAAGGTGTTCACGGCCTGACGGTGAAGTGATCGAATACCTGGATAGCCCCGCTGAAAGGGTTACTCTTATATATGATCCGTATAAAAAAGTTTACCGGACATTTGACTGGGATGACGCGGCTTGGCGCGTTACTGTAAAAACATACAGCGGTGTTTACGCGCCGAGCCCGGGTGATGACGTGAGAGAACGCCCGGACGCGGGCTATCTTCAAACCGTGGAGGTATATTCTACCGCGGGCGATACTGATCCCCTTGACGGTACGCCTTTCTGGGACACGCTTGACAGGCATGAATTCTTTTATGATAAAGGCGGGGATCTTATAATGGAGAGGGTTAATAACCGGGAGGTATATTTGAACGGTGACAGCCTGCCTGTAAAAGTGATGAACGGCGAGAACGAAGTTTTTTACAGGATCAAATCCATCGCGGGAGAAGATGTCACTATGTCGCTCGATTATTATGAGAGTTTTCCGCTTCTTAAAGAAGCTTTCGGATGTTTTGAACTTGGCGCTTCCGGTGAGAATGTATTTTTGAAGTATATTTACAGCGCCTCTCACATTAAAAAGATCTACGTTTTTGTAAGCGGGACGGACAGGGGCCCGGAAACGGGTATAGAATGGCAAAATTCGAAAATGATAAATAACGCGGAGTATTTCCTCGTGGTGCTTACCGCTGAGGCGTCCGGAGCCCTTAAAACATTTCTCGGCGGGATATCTCTCGAAAATGAAGGCATAGAGACGAGGGATGAACTGGCGGAATATGTTTACGCGCGGGCGGACAGCAATGGGTACACTAAAGGTGATGTCGACAGACTGATCGATCATGTGGCGGAGAACTATAAAACAATAGCGAACGATTCGATAGAGAACGATACGGTTTATGAAATAGACCCGGAAAAGTTCAGCCTTTACAATATTTATCCGCATCTTCCGGTATGCGAGGCGGGGAGGGAAAACGGAGAATACGCGTTCACGTATTATCCGTCGGGAAGAGTGAGAACAGTGTTCGGTAAGAGCCTTGAGGCGCGGCTTTTCACGAGGGCGGAAGAAGCCACAGGTAAGATATACGAATACGCGGACGAGCCCTTTTACGCGGAAGAGGAAGCGCGCCTTTTTCTCTCGAGGCTTATTTATCGCTGCCCGGGGCGTTTAAGCGGCGGCGCGCTCAAATATTTTCTGACACGGCTCGATATTGACGCCGCCGGCATATCCGGCCCGCGGAGCCTTCTGGATCACCTGTACGCCAATGCCGGAGAAGAAAATAATTACACGATGGAAGACGTGGATAACCTCGCTGTCTCTGTTTCTGAAATCGCGCCTTACACTGAACACGGGCGGCTTCTCAAAGAGGTGTTCCCGGACGGAAGTTATAAGGTGTATGAGTATAACGGCAATACCGCTGAGGTTTCAGGGGTGAAAACTTATTCCTCCGGAGGGGCGCTTATCGAAAAGAGAGTGAGAGCGATAGAGGAGAAAGAGTTTATCGGCATGGGGAGCCTCCCGTGGCTGAGGTACGGCGAAGGTATAGGCGTGAGGCATACAGACAACTGGCACAGCGGCTATTCCCGCGAGAGGAGCGGGGACGAGGAACTTACCGGAAAAGAAGAATTGTACGCGGCGCTTAAAAAATGGGAAGGGGGATATGTCCGGATATTTCTCTTTGGAGACGGGAGAAGCGGCCTTGATTTTGATGGGTCAGGGAATTTTACGGGGTTTTCGCGGTATGTCATTGAAGATATGAAGGCGCTTCTTGATACGGCGAAAGAGCTTGATATTAAGATCATACCGGTAATATTTGACTACCGTATAGCTGATTTCGACGAGGAAGGCGAAGCGGAAGAACATGTGAGGCTCATCTCGGATGAGACGGAAAGAGCG
>JBDRAX010000259.1:0-4116 GCA_043823375.1 Candidatus Omnitrophota bacterium
CCGCCGCGTTTTTGACCCCTATGTTCAAAGCGCGCGGAGTTATCCCTTTTTCATTGTCGAGAAGCTTAATAAACGGATATCTCCGGGAATATTCTTTTACAATCTCTCTGGTCCTGTCCCGGCTTAAACCATCCACGACCAATATCTCCATCTTATCCCTGGGATAATCATTCGCGATCACTGAATCGAGGCACCCCGCTATATACTCCTCCTCGTTCAGGCAAGGTATAACAACGGAAACAAACGGCGTATTATTTTCCATATTTTTTCCTCCACACCCCATCACTTACTCACCGCGTGTATCCCGGCCATACTATCATATAAGCCCGCATAGAGGCCTGCTGTTTTTGACCAACTGTAATTATCCGATACCCATTTATGACTTTGTTCCGCGAAGCCTTCCCTTTTGAAGGAGCTTTCCCCCATTATATCAAGCATCGCTTTTTTCCACACACTCTTATCTTTTATCAACCATTTACCGAACCCATGTTCTTCCAGACAATTCCAGGGAGTATTCCGGCTCGATATTACAGGTACTCCTGAAGCCAGGGCTTCAAGCACGACGATCCCGAAGCTCTCATTATCTGAAGGCAAAAGCAAACATTCGCAATTCCGCAATAGCGACAATTTAAGATCTCCTGTGACCGTCCCGGCAAAAATAACACTCTCCGGGATACTTAATTCAGAAACACGATCCTTTACCCTTTCTATGTATCCATTACAATCCGGGCCGGCTATAACAAGCCTCGCGCCACTTTTCTCTTTAAGCAGGCCTTCCCAAACATCCAATAAAAAGATAAGCCCCTTCTCCTGTGATAACCGCCCGAGAAACAAAAAAAATTTCTCCCCCGCGGCGATCCCCAGTTTATCTTTTAAAAGAACGGAACTGACATTTTTCGAATAATCCTCCGCGTTGATCGCGTCACTTATAATAACATGCCTGTTTTTCGGGGTATCCTCGCACAACTGCGTTTTTTCCAGGCCGCTGCTCCAAACGATAGAACTCGCTCCTTCCATAGCCCTTTTCGAAAACAACCTGAAAAAAACAGATTTCAGTCCAGGATTAGATACCTCGCACTCGGAGTTTTTCTCAGGAACCTTCGCTCCTCTGGGACAAATTATATACGGAACATTATAGAGCCGCGCGCAATACGCCCCGACAATCGTGGGCAAATTATAGATACCGTCAAGCTGGACGACATCATATTTTTTTATATTCTTTAAGAAATACAGAAACATCCCCGGGCACAGGTCCGCGTTGTTGTTAAACCAACTCTTATATATCCGCACCTTTGAGCTTCTCTGCGCCCTTATCTCATCGTCAGGCCAATTCACGCCCGAGGCGCAAATCGTGACATCGATCCCCCTGCCAGACAAAGCCGGGATAAGATTTCGGGAAACGTTAGAAGTTCCATCGACCCCGCCAGGAACATAAGTTGAATATATGAGTACTTTCATATTTAATCAGTTTTTTTCATTCCCACAATGGTGTTGGGATAAAGCCCTTTGAGAGCGTCCACAACCTCATTCACGGAGATAATATCCAGACAATAAGGCGGATCGTTATCACATTCATAAAGATTACAATTTTGACACTTTACGTCCTTGCGCAAAACCATATGGCCGTTGCCCGAAGGATACCACAAATTTGAAGCTTCACGGGCGGAAAAGACAGCGACACAAGGCACTCCTAATATCGCGGCAAGATGCATGCTCCCTGTATCATTCCCGCAATATCCTTCTACCATGGACAAAACCGCCGCGGTCTGGCTGATCGTAGCTCCACACGCGGAAAACCCGTATCCCGGCCATTTTTCTATGATTTTCCCGGCAAGTTCCGCCTCTTCAGGGCCCCCCACAACAACAAACATCATTCCGCTATATTCGTGCCAGATACGCCCAACTTCAATATATCTATCAATGGGCCACCGCTTATTCCGCATCTTACTACCGGGGCAAATCGCCATTACTCTCTTCCCTGATAGCCCCCAGTTCTTCCATTTAGCGCGCGCCCAGTCATCATCAGAATTTAACGAACATTTATCCGGAGTTTTAACGGGAATACCCGCTGTCCGCAAAAAGCCCAACAACCTTTCAGACTCTTTAGGAAGGTCCCGCGGCTGTTTTTTATATGTGTACGCCCAATTCCAGGCCTCTTTAAAACAAAGCATATTTTTAAAGTTTAACATTTTAAAAAATATCCAGTCCCTTATTACTTGCCGCCTCTTTGTCGTGCTATATGCCAGGTAGATCAACAGGTCATCTCTTCTGACGTTTAGTTTGTTCTTTAAATCATAAAATTTCCGGATCACGCTGTCTTCAACATTGTAAGTTACTACTTTCTGGATATATGGGCTCAGGCTTGCCACATCAGCACCCTGGACATATTTTCCCGAGGCGTAATGATTCGCGCATAATACTAAAGTGGAACGCGGGCACAGCCGGTGCAAAGCCTCAAAAACGGGGAACGACACGATAGTATCCCCGAATTGCCCCGGACGAAATACGATAATTCTTTTATATGAGGAAAGTTCTTTCTTCATCTTTAATATTTTGCCAACGATATCAAACCCGTTTATACTTCACAGTACAGTAAACCATCACGGGCTTATTTATGCCCGCGGATTTTCCAGGATGTCGTTACATCCTTCTTCCCTTTTATCTTTTTTCTTACAAAGCTTAAGCGCTAAAGAAAACATTGCTAACACCAATAAGTTTCTAAAACTTTCGCAAACCCGCCGGCTAAAACTGCCGTATGGAACAAGAAACTGTTCAGCCCAAATTGGATAAACGCACAACCAGGCCAGGCTGATCCTCTCCGGATGTTGAAGGATCCGCTCTATCCATTGACATAACAGAAGACACACTATACCCCCAAAAAAAACAGCTATCAACCCATAATTCATATAGAATTCAGCGACTGTTCCTGCAGGATTCACGCCTTCATCATTGTGCATAACCAGAGTCGTGACTTCCTGTATCTTAGCTAAATCGGGTTTATTGGGCCATACATATCTCGGGATTAAAGCGTAAAAAATATTACCGAATGTTTCCCCGTGATAATACGGTATAACATCGGGGACGTTAAGCATCACCGCCGCGGCCGGCCGCGATTGATATAAACGAAACATCGTGTCATCCAAAGCCCGCAATATTACATTTTCGGAACTGGACCCAAGCCCCCCCTGAAAATCCCCCCTTACGTAACCAGCTCCCGCCTGGCTGAATATACGGAGCACCTGCGCGGGCGACAAAAATCTTTTACCGCCTTCAGTTTGATCATATGTCAACGTATGGCTCTTTCCTACAACCGCGATAACAAATATTCCGAATACAGCTACAAGAAGCCACTGCCTCGTTTTTAGTTTTATCCCATACAATACCCCGAAAATAATACTGCGGAACATGAACAAACACATCCAATAGCGATGCAATAAAAAAAGTTGGAACAACCCGTCAAACACCCATAAAATAATACCGGCCTGGCGCTGTTTTCTTCCGCCAAAAGCGATAAGGGCAAAATAGCAGATCGCGTAGTAATATGGCACATTGTAAATTAGAAGCGCGAGACTTTCCGATCCAAATACCGCTGGGATCTCACGCGAAAGCCTGCCCTGCCAACCTAAAGTCAGAAGATATATCCTCCACATTACTCCGAATATTACCGGTAAAACCAGGATCCAAAGCCCTTTTCCGAATTCCCCCGGACGGTAACAAAACGTTTGTCTGGTATTTATTCTTGGGCTTCGCGTCAGTATCATCGCTATAAAAAAAGGGGCCCCGAATAAACATAAACTTTTAAAAAGCAGAGGAAGCCCTTCAAAGTATGAGGGAATTATATAATCCCAGGGACGAAATTGCCAATACAATGCCGGAAATATATAAAACAATAACAATCCGGCCGCGAACAAACACGTAGGTGACGCCCACCTGAGCGAACTCTTGCAAAAAGCACGCTGCCATATAAAAGCCCACATTACCATTGAGCTTACGCCGTATATGAGGATATCTTCATTCATAAGTCTTTAGAGCTCTCCTACGCGCTTGATCATTTCGCTCAGCCTGTCCTTATTGCCATACCCGCTTCCGATACAACGCTCGTATCCGGCGCGGGCT
>JBDRAX010000260.1:0-4645 GCA_043823375.1 Candidatus Omnitrophota bacterium
TATTAAAATAAAAAGTGAAGCAGGAAAAGGGACGGAAGTCTGTCTGATGTTTAAAAAAGGGAAGACATTATGAGCCTTACTGAAAATAACAGGATCAGTATATGGTTTTGAATTATTTTTCAATTCCGCCATTTATCGGAGCGGTTTTACTGTTCAGCATAGGAGTTTTTGTACTGATGAGTGACATACACTCATCAGTGCGCAGGTTACTGTTTTTTTTGACGACATCAACCTTTGTCTGGCTGGCAGGCTATGCCCTTATGTACTCTTTGCCCAGGCAGGGAAAAGCGCTCATTTGCGGTAAAATTCTTTATATCGCAGTTATTTTTATTCCTGTATTTTTCCATCATTTCACGCTGGCTTATTTTAAAAAAGCGCGTGATAACCGCTACGTCATATTGTTAACATACGCGATCGGAGTTATCTTTGTGTGTCAGTTATTTTTCAGTGACACTCTTATTTCAGGGGTGAAAAAGTTTTTCTGGGGATATCATATTAAAACCGGAAAACTGCATTATATTTATATGCTGTTCTTTGCCGCGTGTTTTGTCAGATGTTTATATCTGCTGTGGACCGGCTATCAGAAAGCATTGAAACACTCGCATGCCGAAGCGAATAGAGTAAAATATCTATTCTGGGCTTTTTTTGTTTCCACAATCGCGGCAACGGATTTTCTGCCTGATTATGGCATCTCATATTATCCTCTTGGCTTTATTTTCATGTCCGGATGGGTAATAATAACCGCATACGCGATATTACGGCACCGATTGATGGATATTGAAGTCGTAATTCGAAAGACTTTCGTTTTCTCGATGTTGTTCATAAGTTCTTTTCTCGTAATCTCCTGCTTTGTGTACGCGCAATCACTGTTTTTTGAACATTCCGGATTGAATATATGGCTCTCACTGATTCCGGCTGTGGGGATTATCGTTCTTATCGGAAGGCCCTTTGAGAGTTTTTTGAAGCGCGTGACTGACAGGTATTTATTTCAGAAAAAATATGACTATAAAAAATTACTTGCCTCTTTTTCTAATGAAGTTCTCTTCCTTATCAACAAAGAAGAGCTTCTCAAATTAAGCGTCACAAAGCTGGTTGATGTCGTAAAAGTGTATAGCGCCGGGATTTTGCTTGATGATCTGAACGGCCAGATGCTGCCATGGACATTTTATGACGGAAAAAGATGCGTAGAGCGGTATGAGCTCTGGAGCGGTGAAATGAAAACACTTTTCGGGATGCATGATAAGTATCGGATTCTTAACAGAAATGAGCCCGGAAACGATATACCGCAGGCGGTATTGGAAATCGGCGCCTGTATGCTTATACCATTACGTTGCAGTAACAAAACGATCGGTATTCTTGCTCTCGGCGCGAAGAAATCCGACGAAGATTTTACGGAAGATGATATCAGCATACTCCTGCCGATATGTAAGACTCTCGCCATAGCGATAGCGAACGCTGAACTCATTAAAAAGCTGACTGAAGCGAACGCGAGGGCGGCGCAGAATGAAAAGATGGCGGTTATCGGGATGTTGTCAGCGGGGATCAATCATGAGATATGCAATCCGCTCGGAATAGCGCGGGGGAAATGTGAGAGTTTTCTGTCGAACACGCGTGAGGGGTTTTACAGGGGCGAAGAACCGGAGGAGCTTATAAGGAAGGCTGAGGGCATACTTGAGAGTGTGATAGCTGAAACGGACAGGGCGGCGGTCATAACAAAGAGGCTTTCGTCATTTGCCAGTCCGGCTACGGGTGAAGATGTGGAAGACGTGGATATAAGCAGCGAGATCGAAGGTGTTCTTGAGTTTCTGCGGTATGATCTCAATATCGACAGGATAGTGATAGAAAAACGCGTGGAGGATAATATCCCGCGTGTAAGAGGGGACCGCAAGGGGATACAGGAGATTTTTTTCAATATTCTGCGGAATGCCATACAGGCGATCGAAAATGACGGAAAAATCGAAATAAATATATATCGCAGTGATGGTGGAGTGTCGGTGGATATAAACGACACTGGCAAGGGGATGAGCCGCGGAGTTAAAGACAGGATATTCAGTCCGTTTTTTACGACAAAAGGAGTTGAAAAAGGAACAGGCCTGGGACTCTTCATCGTGAGGCAGATAATTGTCAGGAATAACGGTTCGATCAAAATAAAAAGTCAAGAGGGGATAGGCACGGAAGTATGTATACGGTTCATTAACGGTTTGACCGGGAGATAATATTTTCTAAAGTACTGACTGCGGGAGCGCAGTACATTACCCGAGAATGGAGCGATGTAACATTGGCGGCAATTCAATCGATATTTAGTGCGGTTATAGTTCTCAGCCTCGGGATTTTTGTAATCGCGAAGAACATCAAGGCAGAAGCAAACAGAGCTTTTCTTCTCTTCGCGTTAAGCGCCGCCTTGTGGCTGTTCTTTTTCGGAGCAGCCTATTTATCCCGTGCGAAAGAACACGCGGTGTATTTCCTGCAGGCAGGGTATATCGGTGTTGTTTTTATTGTCATAACCGCGTATCACTTCATAGCGGCCTTTTTACGCAAAAATTCTGAACGAAAATACGTAATTTTTTCCTGCGTCATCGGTATATCTTTTATTTTTCTTTTATTCTTTTCTGATTTACTGGTGGGAAAACATGAATTATTTTTTTGGGGCTATTATCCCGTAGCCGGTCCTGCGCATCCGTTCTATATGCTGTTTTTGCTGTTACTGGTCACGCGATTCATTTATCTTTTGGTCCGAAACTATCGAGAAAAGATACGAGAGGGCAGCCGGATAGAAAGGAACAGGGCGGCATATGTTCTGGTAGCTATTGCTGTTTTCAGTTTTTCCGCCATGGATTTTCTGCCGAATTACAATCTTGAGATATATCCCTGCGGTTTTATTTTCGTTTTGGGCTATACATCGCTTGTCGCGTACGCTATTGTACGCCATCAGCTGATGGATATCGATGTAGTAGTTCGGAAGACTATTGTTTTTGCCGGCCTTTTTGCCGGTATTTATGCTGTAATCGCGTGTTTTTTGTATTCAGGCGCGGATACAATTGAAAGCGTTGTAAACAACAGGTGGGCGGCGTTAATTCCGCTGGTATGTGTCATAGTACTGATTGCCCGTCCGCTTGAACACGCGTTGAGAGATGTTACCGACCGGTTTTTGTTCCAGAAGAAGTATGATTATAAACGCCTGCTGGGAACTTTTACCAGGGAACTTCTCGCGGTTCTTGATCTGGACAGGCTTTCTGAATTGGCATTAACTAAACTTACGGATATCATGAAAATTAAATACGCTGCTCTGTTTCTCTTTGACCGGGAGCGCAATCGGCTGGAGCTGGCTTTTTCAACTGAAAAAAATGTGTGCCGTTTTTTTGATAATGCTACAGCGGTCATATCGCACTTTAAAAATTACGCGGGTTATATCTTGAGAAACAGGAATGAAAATAGCAAAAATGAGAACCACAGCGTCAACAGCGTACTTTATGATGTCAGGGCGAATATCGGTATTCCTCTGGCGCGCGGGGCTGACGTGTCAGGCATCCTGTTCCTTGGCGCTAAAAAGTCTGATGAGGAATTCTCAAAAGATGATATCAGCATACTCCTTGCGATCTGCAAGACTCTCGCCATAGCGATAGCCAACGCTGAACTCATAAAAAAGCTTACTGAAGCTAACGCGAGGGCGGCGCAGAATGAGAAGATGGCGGTTATCGGGATGTTGTCAGCGGGGATCAATCATGAGATATGTAATCCGCTTGGAATAGCGCGGGGGAAATGCGAGAGTTTTCTGGCGAACACGCGTGAGGGGTTTTACAGGGGCGAAGAACCGGAGGAGCTTATAAGGAAGGCTGAGGGTATCCTTGAGAGTGTGATAAGAGAGACGGACAGGGCGGCGGTCATAACAAAGAGACTTTCATCGTTTGCCAAACCTGCCACGGGTGAGGATGTGGAAGATGTGGATATAGGGAATGAGATCGAAACAGTACTGGAGTTTATAAGATATGATCTTGACATTGAGCGAATTGAAATAACAAAAAATATAGAAGAGGGCCTGCCCAAAGTAAAAGCTGACCCTAAGCAAATACAGGAAATTTTCTTTAATTTACTGCGTAACGCTGTACAAGCCATTCCTGAGCGGGGGAAAATAGATATACGCGTTTTCCGGCAAACCGGAGGCATATCAATTGAAATCAGAGATACCGGGCATGGTATAAGCGAACGAAACCTTTCACGCGTGTTCAGCCCGTTTTTTACGACAAAAGGAGCGGAAAAAGGCACAGGGCTGGGATTGTTTATAGTCAAGCGGATAGTCGAAAAAAACAACGGTTCAATTCGAGTTATGAGCCGGAAAAATGAAGGCACGACATTTGATCTCTTTTTTGGAGTTCAATGAGAGTTTCTGCTCTGTAAAACTTGCCTCTGTTAAAACAAAAATAATATAACCCCACAAATTTGACTTTTTAATGGTTTAATGCCATACTTTATAATAGGAAAGTATATTTTTTTGCGCGCTTAATAAAAACCTTTAAAAAGTTACGAGGACTGGCGCGATGCTGTATTTTTCTGAGATGATAACGCGAAAATGGACAGGCCGGCTGATGATAAACAGCGTTTCGCTGTTTATTATTCTTATGCTGGCTTTTCAGCCTTTAGCCGGCCG
>JBDRAX010000261.1:0-3781 GCA_043823375.1 Candidatus Omnitrophota bacterium
CCTCCACGTCCCGAACGTGGCGCGCTAGCCAAACTGCGCTACGCCCCGATATGCGTTTACATAATATTATGGATTTATATAATATCACTATAGGTATACAGCGTCAATACAAAATCCTGCATACCTGCAGTAGATCTATCAAGAACGCGCGAATTCAAGTAATAGCGAATAATCGTTGTTATCAGCGCCGCGCAGGGCTTCAATATATTTTTCCCGGCAATCTCCAGCCAACTGCAGATTGGCGCTCCCCCAGCTGAATTCCTCCTCGTTCAATATCTGTTTTTGTATAAGATCTGTCATCATTCTGGCGTGTCTTCCGTTCCCATTCGCGAACGGATGGATTGAGACCAGTCTATGGTGAAAACGCGCGGCCATTTCATCGTTACTATAGGGCCTGTGTTCTATCCAGGTATTGAGATCATCAAGAAGTTTTTTAAGTTCAGCGGATATTTGCCACGCAGATACGCCGATATTTTTACCGGAGGAGCGTAATTGTCCCGCCCACTTCCAGACGTCTCCGAACATTTTCTTGTGCAATTTAAGAATAAAACCTATGGTGAGTATATCCCCGTGTTTGCGCGAACTACACCATTCGTCGGCTTTATTGATATTTTCCTGTTCCCACCGGTTGAGCTCTTCTCGGGTAGTTATGTGTGTTAATATCAGCCCTTCTTGCTCATCCGGGTCGATAGGTGTCGCGCCCTCTGGATATTTGAGTTCCATGTCTTCAATCCCAAAGCGTTTTTGGCATGTTTTTGATTAAATCCTCTACCATAGAGCTAACAACTTTCTGTTCTTCCTCATCAGTGAGTTTTTGCGCTTCCAAAAACATCGTATGTGTTGTTTTTGCCGTTCTTTGTTTCGCCGTTTTTTCAGCCTGTTTTCGTATCGTATCTTTAAGGCAAGAATAAGGGACTAACGCATAAACAAAAACGCAATCCAATGCCTGAGCGGCATGTCTCATTGTTTTCATTGTCACGGCCCCGGTCATTTCGTTTCGCTCCAATAATGTAACGCTACTGCGGTCACGCAGTTTTAAACGTTGCGCGAACTGTCTGCAATTCATATTCAACGCGTTTCGTATGGCCCGGATCCAGCCTTTTTTAGGGACACCGATAGAACTCAATATCTTAAACTGTCCCAGTTTATAATCCAATTGTTCTATGACCAAGCCTCTATTTTTCATCTTCATAGTAAAACTCCTGTTTTTGTTGAACTATAGCAAAACGAATAATGGTATTTGTTTAATTATTAGTAAACAATTTTTGCATAATGTTTAACTATGATAAAGCATTATATGCAACACAGATAAAATATACCTTGTTTTGAAGGTTTTGTCAAGAAATACGGGTTAGCGCCTTGATGGCAAATACACAGCGAACACATCCATGGGACTATATTGAGAGCATATTATCCGGAAAACGCGGCAAACGGTTTCTGCCGCACGCTTGAATAGAAAAAATCTATATAAATCCTTTTTCCCTGAGCGTATTCTCATTGATCTTAGAAGCCTGAAGGGACTTAGCGGCGTACTTACCCATACAATCAAATTCGATGTTTACATGATCCCCGGCTTTCTTATACTGGAGCGTCGTATTATCAAGGGTATGGGGGATTATAAACACTCTTAACGAGGACGCGGCCAATTCTCCTATTGTAAGGCTCACCCCGTCAACGGTAATGGAACCTTTTGGCACGAGATAAACCCGGTCTCCGGAAAGCGTCTCTATTTCAAGGACCCACCCGTCCCGTGTTTTCCGGTTTTTCCGTATCCTACGCTCTCCGTCGACATGCCCGGATACTATATGGCCGCTCAAAGTGTCACCCATGCGGAGGGCGCTTTCAAGGTTAACTTTATCCCCGGCTTTGAGCCGCTTCAAATCCGTGGTTTTTATCGTATTATTTACCACGTCAAAAAACAGGTTTCCGTTTTTACGAGTGATACTAAGGCATACCCCGTTTACAGCTACACTATCTCCTGTTTTGAGCCCCTCTCCGGTATCGGGCGCGGATATCTCAAAGCGATACGAATCCCTGTCCCGCTTAATGCTTTTTATGACACCTATTTCCGAGATGATCCCAGTAAACAAAGGTTTTCCCCCTTCTGACGCGCCGTTCTTTTTAACCGTCTATTTTTCAAGTACCCCGCTGACCATAAGATCTCCGCCGGACATTTTTATCTTCATATCTCTGATACGCAAGGCTTTTGAGATCTCCTGGACACCGTTCCCTTTGATCGAAGAATACGGCCCCCCGAGGATTTTGGGCGCGATAAAAAACAGAACTTCATCCGCCAGTTTTTCATCGATCAGGCTTCCGGCCAGTTCTCCCCCGCCTTCGACCAGCATATTTACTATTCCCATCCGGGCGAGCCGCCTTAGAAAAGGCTTTAAAGGAACCCTGTTTTTACTGCTCCTTTTCTGAATGATCACGACCCCGCGGCTTTTTTTGAAACGCCTGATCTTAGCCTTATCCGCTTTTTCCGTGACACCGATTATAAGCGGGGCTTCGCCTGCCGTTTTCATAAGATTTGATCCATACGTCAGCCTGAGCGACGAATCAACGACCACACGGGACGCCTTATTTTTTCCGGATCCCGCGCATAAAAGAAACGGATCGTCATTAACCGCGGTATTCGCGCCCACCATAATAGCGTTAAAACCGGAACGTATTTTACGCACGTATTCGCGTGATACGCGTGAAGATATCCATTCCGATGACCCGTCACGCGCGGCTATTTTTCCGTCAATAGACTGCGCGAGTTTTACTGTTATGTATGGCAGGCCCAGCGTAATATATTTTATATATTTCCGGCTGATACGCTCCGCTTCAGCGCGGCATATGCCTTCCTCAACCGATATGCCCGCTTTTCGAAGTTTCCGGATACCTTTTCCACGGTTTATGGGGTTAGGGTCTTTCATCGCGATCTTAACGGACGTGATACCGTTCTCGATTATCGCCTTTGTGCAGGGAGGGGTCCTGCCGTAATGATCACAGGGCTCAAGCGTAACATACATTGTCGCGCCTTTACAACTTACTTGAGCGTCCTTGATCGCCGCTATCTCCGCGTGGTCTCCGCCGGCCTTTTTGTGATACCCGCGGCCTATGATTTCGCCGTTCTTTACGAGGACAGCTCCTACCATAGGGTTAGGATAAGTACGTTCATTGGCCTTTTCCGCGAGTTTAAGCGCGAGGCGCATATATTTAATATCCGAATCATCCATTTGTACCGCCCGGGCTATGATCTCTTCCCGGCCCCTCGTATTTTTTCAGCCTCTTCCCGCAGTTTTTCCACTATGTCGTAATTCACCTTGACCTTTCCCATGAGAATACCGTGCCTGCCCAGGCCGTGACAATCGGAACCACCGGTGATCAAAAGCCCGTGTTTTTCAGCCAGAGCGATGTATTTAAGATCGTCCCCCGACTTATGTTTTGTGTGAAAAACTTCTATCCCTCTCAAGCCCGCTTTTACATAAGCGGGTATATGATCATCTAGCCCTTTGATCGCGGGATGCGCGAGTACAGGCACTCCGCCGGCTCGGAGGATCATCTCGATCGCCTTTGTATAATCAAGCCGCTTATTCACCACATAACACGTCTTGCCGTCACCTATGTACTGATCAAAAGCGTCTTTAAGGCTCCCGACCAGTTTCTGTTTAACAAGCACGCGGGCAAGATGAAGCCTGCCGACACTGCCGTACGGGCTGGATTCGAATACCTTCTTACCGTTTATATTCAAACCCCGCTCATGCAGCATGCTTATCATCATTTCCATTCTCTT
>JBDRAX010000262.1:0-4604 GCA_043823375.1 Candidatus Omnitrophota bacterium
TTGAAAGAAGAATTTCCCCCATTAGTTCCTGCAGCAAAGCCTACACCCCCAACTCCACCAACACCAACCGTAACAGGAAAAGTACCGACAGAAATATTATGTGCATTATTATATATTAACCCTCCAGCTCCTCCTCCTCCAGCAATATCAATAGATGCGCTACCTCCACCGCCGCCACCAGCAGCAACAACAAGAACATCCACATTCCCATTCCCAGCCGTAATTTGGAATGTTCCACTTGTCGTAAAGGTATGAATTCTATAACCACCAACCTCTGTAATTGTTCCCCCTGTTGCTGTAATTGGAATACTGCTTACTGGTCCGATTGCTAAATTCTTTGACATTGCGATATTTCCACTGTTCCATCTATAGTTAAAGCGGAAATTCCCGCACTATTTTTAAAATCAAAGGCTGATGTAGAATTTGCGAGAGTTAATGCTGTTGTAGAGCGGCAACTACAGCCTTGATAATAGCCATAAATCCTACGATCAGTATTATAACGGCTATTATCCCCTGGCGCGTAAATCCTGCTATCGCGAGAATAGTGCCCAGTAAAAACGGAATAACAAGCAAAACTTTATTTTCTCTGTTTTTCTGAAGCCATTCTTTCCATTCCACAGGTTTCAGAAATAGAATCACACTTGCTATTATCCATATTATACCCAGAATTTTTATCGGCATAGGCCCTCCCTTGATTTATGTATCCGGATACATATTCAATCTTTCATATGTTCTATCAGAAAGTATAAGGCTTTTACGGCTTTTTGCAAATCTTATATTAAAATTGTTCATTAATTTCTAATAGACCGTTTTTTTATTATCGGAACAAAAAATATAAATAACTGTCTTTGTTCCTACATCTGGATATCCCTGACACTGACATATGGATTAGTATACCTTTTTTTGCCAATGGTAATTTTTTTATACTGAATCGCTCCCTGCGGACACCACTGTAGGCACGCGAAACACTGTTCGCATTTGTGTTTCCAGGAAGGTTTCCCGCCGGAAATGTCGATATTGCCCACGGGACAGACTTTCGCGCAAATACCGCATCCCGAGCATGTATCATCAGCCCAAAAATCCTTATCATACCCGGGGATACCGGGAGAACCCAGTTTATAGATACCGGAAAACAGCCAGTTAAGGAGGAACAAACCTTTCTCGATCTTGTGTTCTCGCTTCTGTTTCACGATATCAGCTATTTCTCTTATCCGTTTCTCCTCTTTCAAAAACATTTTTTTCTGTTTTTCTTCAGAGATCGCTCCTTCAAGAGGCGTATAATTCCCCGGCATCTTAATTACAAACCCCGAGGAAAGTTTTAAGCCTTTGTTTCGCAGTTGCCGGTCTGTCTGTCCGAGAGTATCCGCTGCCATGCCGCCGCACGTCACGACAGCGAATATATATATTTACCTTTTTCAACCGGCATTTTATTTATAAAATCAGCTACGATAAGAGGCATACCAAACATATAAACCGGGAATACTATACCCATACAGTCAGAAGAAAAATCTATTTTACTGTTTATTACTTTCGGTATCGACACGACATCAGGATCCCCGAGTTCTTTTGCCAGGTCACGCGCTGTTTTAAGGCAATTACCAGTACCTGAAAAATAAAAAATCTTTGTTTTCATGTTCCTCCCGTCAGCATTAAAATATTTCCGGTATTTTATCCCGCTTCCTATTTCCATGAAATTTCAGGATATTTACGCGCGGGTATCCTTTTGTACCTGTATTTAGGATATCCTATCATCATTGAACCGTAAGTCACGTATCCCGCGGGCAGATCCATGAATTCTCTCAACGGAGGCCAGTATGCCAGTGCCATGTCAAGAAATCCCGCCCAGCAGACTCCCAACCCGCGGGAATATGCTGCAAGTTCCAGATATGACAACGCTATTATACATGAATGCGGAGCTACCCGGTCGTCTTTTCCGGCGTAAGTCGTAATGATGTGCGGCGCGTCCCGCAAGATAAGGTCTGTTCCCGCGTTGTAAAAAGATATCAGCCTTTCAAAACCGAAACTCTTAGCCATCTCCGGTTTTCTCTCCAGTAAATGCATCATCCATTCAAGCACCATTTTCGCCATATTTTCCACATCTTTTTTTTCATAAATAATTTTCCAGTTAACCGGCTGAAGGTTATGTCCTGAAGGCGCGTAACACGCCGTTTTTATAATCGCGTTCATAGCGCTTTTTTCGACTTTTTTTTCGAGAAAAACGCGTATAGACCGGCGGCTCTTCATGAATTGATCTGTTTCTTCGGGGCTGAGCCTTAGTTCTTCGCGTATTTCAGGACAGTCGTTAACTGAAAAATTGATATGCGACAACGCGCTCGCGGGGCATACCGCGACACAATGGCCGCAGTTAATACAGCTTGTTTCTTCCCCTGCCGCGAGTATAGGCTCGCCTCCCGTGGAAGGCCTGATTATTTTGAGCGGACAGACATCCATACACGCTCCGCATTTAACGCATTTTTCATGATTAACAGTAAGTAATGCCATAGTTCTCCCTATTATTTTTTACGATTATCCCGCGGCTTTTATCCGGCTGTCTTTCAGCCGTTTATTAATTATTCTGAGGCTCTCGCCTTCAGGGAGTATTTCAGGAAAAGAGCCGCTCCTGGAAGCCGCGCGGACGTTTTCCACTCCGCCGTTATCTTTTTGATTAAAGACGTTCTGAAGTCTGTGCCGTTCATACTTCGCTGTTATACGCCTGATAGCGAGGAAAACTACTTCACGTAACCCTTTGTTCCTGAATTTACCAAAAATCTTTTTAATTATCCCGGAAAAAGTATTCGTCCCCATATGCCGTATGATCTCATGATGGAACACTGCCATCCAGTTCATTACAACATCGGTCGGGCTTTCGGTATAATTTATAAAGTAGTTATCTTTGGACAATTCAGCGGCTTCTACATCGCTGATAGCTTCGAGATATTTATCCTCATCCTTGATAAAACCTTTCAACACGGCATATTCGTACAATGGGGTACCGGGCATGGCCATGGGAAAATTGGGACGGAACTGCCGGCTCATAAGATCCGCGTTTTTCAAAAAACTAATAGTCTCGGAGATCGTCTCCGGAGTCTCCCCCGGATAACCGATAATTATGAACGGTATCGTATTCAGGCCCGCCTCTTTCATCATTCTGACTACTTTGATATTCTGTTCAACTGTAGTCCTTTTTTCCATGACATTCAGTATTTTCTGGCTTCCGCTTTCAAAACCGAACTGTATATGCCAGACTCCTATCTCTTTCAAAGCTTTCAATAGATCCATGTCAACGGAGTCAACACGCATTCCAGTGATATGATACGTGAGATCGAATTTTCTTTTTTTGACCATTTCAATAAAATCCCACAGCCATTTTTTTGTCGGCCCGAAACATTCATCAGCGAATGAAATGTGTCCCAGATCATATTTTGATACGACATGCTCGATCATATTGCCTATATAGGCGAAAGAATGAAGCCTGAGGCCCGGTACATTCCGGTAACAGAATGTGCATCTTGATATACATCCCCTGCCCGTAAAAACCCGCATAAAATTCGTGCTTCTCGCGGGAGAAAAAAGTCTCTTGTCTATGTTCTCAGGATTGCCGTATCCCTTGATAAAATCGTTTATGTTAAGAATATATTTGCTCAGATCCAGACAATCATAATCGGGAAAAGGCAAGTCATCCAAATTTCGTATGATTTTTCCGGGGGCGTTTTTTATGATAACATTATCCCTTTTAAAAGATATTCCCGCCACATCATCCAATTTTCCATTAGACTCAATTTTATTAAGCAGTTCCCGGAAAGTGATCTCCCCTTCTCCATGGACAAGTATATCCACATCTGTATGCCGCAGCACAACTTCCCCTGCCGCGCTTAACCCTCCCCCGACAACAATAAGTACACCCGGCATTTTTTTTCGGATCAAAGCGGAGATGCGTTTAACGTAAGAATAGCTTGTTGAAACTACAGCGGAAATACCAATAACCGCCGGAGATGATCCTGTGATAAGGTCAATAGCGGTATTATCATCACACCTGCTGGCGTCAAGATCAAGAAGCCTTAGAGTGTGTCCGTCCTGCCGCGCCGAGGCGATAATGCTCATAGCGCCAAAAGGCGGATAAAACGATACTTTTTTGCGAAGCGGCGGCACGATTATTACTGCGTTCAGCGGCATAAATATCCTTTTTTAATCTAAAACATGCTCAGGTAAATATTGTATCATTTGTTTCAAGGCGTGAGAACAGTTAATTTTACCCCGATCGTTTGTCATATTATACAGGCTGTAACGGCGGGAACAAAATCCTTGCCGCGGTAAATTCATATCATGATATTAATTTTTCACGCTCCCTCTTTAAATTTTTCCATGATACTCAGGATCTCGCCCTCTATATCAAAAAACGCGTCAACTATTTCAGGGTCAAAGTGTGTACCACGTCCCTCTTTTATAATGCGGAACGCTTCTTCCACGGAGAACGCTTCTTTATATGGACGCTCATTTGTCAACGCGTCAAAGACATCCGCGATAGCCGTGATCCGTCCGGCTAACGATATCTCTTCGCCTTTAAGGCCCACAGGGTATCCGCTGCCGTCCCATTTCTCATGATG
>JBDRAX010000263.1:0-4566 GCA_043823375.1 Candidatus Omnitrophota bacterium
TATTGATCTTGACAATTTTGAACTCAAGTTTTTCTCCAAGCATGCTATCGGCGCCGCCGAAATCCTGCATCATCGATAAACTCGCTGGCAGAAAAGCGTCCATTCCGACATCCACCATGAAACCGCCTCTCACTTTTCTGAATACCTTGCCCGTAATAACATCGCCTTCTTTATAGTTATCGATGATATTCTGCCAGCCTTTAAGCCTTTTGGCTTTCTCGTGAGAAAGCGACACCATTCCTATATCGTTCTCTTTTGCTTCGAGCATTACATCGATCTCATCGCCGACATTCAGCGCGTCAACATCAGATACTTCAGACTTATAGATAATCCCCTCTGACTTGTAGCCGACGTCCACAAGGATCTCCTTCTCCCCGATCTGAACGATCCTGCCCTTCAGGATCTGCCCCTCTTCCAGAACATTAATGCTCTGTTCGTACAGTTTTGCCAGTTCTTCGTTTTGTTTAATGTTTTCTTTTTCCATATCCATCGAACAATCAACTCCTTTTTATAGATTTTTGAGTGATTATTGTAACCTGTTTCACTTTTAAATTCAACATATATTTATACTTCGCGGGAATCGGTCCGGGAAAGCGAAGTTTTTATATCAAAAACATTTAAGTCGATTCTATCGAGAGCTTTATGTCCGTTATACGCTCCATTATTATTCTGGAAATATTTTCATAGTCTACTTTCCCGGATTCCGTACGCAGCATTAAATCAACGGGCATAATGGCATTCCCTACATAGACATCTATTTTCGCGCCTTTTTTTACAGGTTTCCCCTTTGGCATGGCTCGTCCCGACCCTTCCACATAACAGGGGACTACGGGTACTCCAGATTTGGCTATTAAAAAGCCTATCCCCCGTTTTGCATCCCCGATCTCTCCATCCGAAGAACGCGTCCCTTCAGGGAAGATCCCGACCACATGGCCTTTTTTTAAACGAACCATCGCCTCTTTAAGGCTCTTTATGCTGTTCTCGCCCCGTTTAACTTCTATACAATTCACAAGTTTGGACCATATCCCCACAACAGGCATATCAAATAATTCCTTTTTAGCCATAAAATCAACGCAATACTTTTTACAGGCAATACCTACCAGAGGAGGATCCAGTAAACTGGTATGATTAGACGTAACTATAAAAGGCGGCTCAGGAAGTTTTTCTTTGCCGTGAATACGCAATGTGAATAACAGCCTGATGCAAATTTCAAATACCGAACGTGAAAAACAATAAAAGAATCCGTAAAACATATTATTAGAATACACTTTCTTTTTACTGATAATATCCGCCCTTAATAGACATCACTTCTTTTTTTGAACACGACTGATAATAGCCGCCACAACATCCTCAATGGAAAGATCCGTAGTATCCAGGAATACGGCGTCCTCCGCTTTTTTCAACGGGCCAACCTTCCGTGTTTTATCCGCGTGATCCCTCTGCTTGAGATCTTCTTCCACATCTTTCCTGGATACGGGATGCCCCTTTGCTCTCAGTTCCGCCAGCCGCCGTTCCACACGTTCGTCGAATGACGCGTCAACATAGAATTTGTATTTCGCGTCAGGCAGGACTACGGTCCCGATATCTCTTCCTTCCATTACAGTCCCGTTCATTTCCGCGGCCATGCGGCGCTGAAGCTCCACAAGATTGCCTCTTACCTCCGGGATCCGGGCGATATATTTAACATTACCGGTTACTTCCAGTTTGCGTATTTCTTCGCTTATGTCTTCCCCGTCAAGAAAAACTTTTACAGGCCCACTGCCGTCAGAGGAAGGCTTAAGCTTGAAATCCAGCTCCGTTGACAACTTTATGATCTCGTTTTCATTTCCGAAATCTATATTTTTCCTCATCACTTTCAATGTCAATGCCCTGTACATTGCTCCGGTATCTATATATAAATAGCCCAGTTTTTCCGCCACCAGTTTAGATACGGTACTTTTTCCACTGCCGGCGGGGCCGTCAATCGCGACCACATTCATATCCCTGAAAAGCATCATCCCTCACCTTCTTGTATGATCCCAGACTTTTTTTCAGCCCCTGTTCATCTTTTTCCGTTATGCCATTCTCTATATCCGACAATACTTTCTTGAAACACTCTATGGACTTCAGGACATTATCCCGGTTACTCATAAAAATATCCGTCCATAAACCCGGGTCGGAAGACGCGATCCGGGTAGTATCCCTGAACCCGGTGGACATGAATTTATAATACTCCGCTTTCTGGCATCCGGAAAGGGCATACGCCATTATATGCGGCAGGTGGCTTGTAAACGCCAGTATCTCATCATGCTTATCCGGGGACATTACGAGAACTTCCGCGCCCATCGAACCCCATAACGCGCGAAGGGCTTTAAGAGCCGGCTCATCTGTCGAGAGGTTTTCGGTTAACACACAAACCGAATTTTCAAAAAGATCAGAAGTCGAATATTCGACGCCTGTTTTCTCGGAACCTGCCAGCGGATGTCCGCCTACAAAAGAAAAGTTCCCGGAAAATCTCTCCGCGAATTCAACTATCTCTTTTTTAGTGCTTCCGACATCCGTAACAATAACATTTTTGTCACGCACGCATTCGGCGAGGGATACAAGGACAGGCTTTATCGTATGGACAGGCGTCGCGATAATGATCAGGTCCGCGCCGTCAACCGCCTTCGCGTAGTCGTTGATAAAACCGGCGGAGAAAGACTTCTCTTTAAGCGCCTTATCCAGAGATTCCTGCCTTCTGCATACCCCGGCCACATTTTCAGCCAGGCCTCTTGACAGTATCGCCTTACCGATGGATCCGCCTATTAACCCTACCCCGACTATGACCACTTTTCTGAATTTCATAGAATCATATCCCCCGGAAATCCTGAATATCCACCCGGAACTTTTTTTAAAACTCCGGCTACATGGACCTGCCCACAGCTTCCGCCACTTTTACGCACTCTTTCATAAGAACAGCGAATTTTTCAGGCAAGAGAGACTGATCTCCGTCTGAAAACGCGTCTTCCGGCACAGGATGGACTTCTATGATCAATCCGTCCGCTCCGCCGGCTATAGAAGCTTTTGCCATGGAGTTTACCATTCCCCACCTGCCCGTCGCATGCGACGGATCGACTACTACGGGAAGATGAGATAAACTTTTAAGCGCCGGGACCGCGTTTATATCCAGGGTAAACCTTGTAAACGTCTCGAATGTTCGTATCCCTCTTTCACAAAGAATAACCTTATGGTTTCCGCCGGCCAGTATATATTCGGCGCTCATGAGAAACTCTTTTATGGTGTTTGCTATCCCGCGTTTCAGCAATATCGGCTTGTCTATTTTTCCGACTTCTTTCAGAAGATCGAAATTCTGCATATTCCTCGCGCCTATCTGAATAATATCGACATATTTCACAAACATTTCAATGTTGCGAACATCCATAAGTTCTGATACTGTAAGAAGCCCCGTCTTTTCTCCCGCCTCAGCAAGATATTTCAGGCCTTCTTCACCAAGCCCCTGGAAACTATAAGGGCTCGTCCGTGGTTTGAAAGCCCCGCCTCTCAGGCATGACGCTCCATACGCCTTTACATCTTCTGCCGTTTTTAAAAGCATGTCTCTATTCTCGATCGAACACGGCCCTGCCATGACAATAATCTTTTTTCCACCTATTTTAACCCCGCGGCCCAGGTCGATTTCACTCGGCTCGGGCTTATAATCAAGCGATGCCAGTTTATAAGGTTTTAATATGGGAATTACTTTTTCTACTCCTGGATACCCTTCCAGCGGCATCACCCGTAAAATGTCTTCTTTTCCTATAACGCCTATGATAGACCGCTCGACACCTTCCGAAAGCCAGGGTTGAAGACCGAGGTTTCTGACTTTTTCCATTATGTGTTCTATCTGTTCTTTTGTGGTTTTAGGCTTAAGTACGATTATCATATCTTCTCCTTTTGTATTATCAGTTACGATGCCCTTTTCTGAACGGGAATAGCTTCCAGGGCGGCTTTAAACGATTCCATGAAAATATCATTTTCTTCAGGAAGCCCCAGGTTTACGCGTATGAACCCTTCAAGTCCCCATCCCGACATTTCCCTCACAATAACTCCCTTTTTCAAGAGGAAATTAAATACATCCGCGGAAGGCCTTCCCCCCGTATCGATAAGCACGAAATTCGTCTGGCTGTCCACGTAATTCATACCGGCCTTTTTTAAAAAAGCATATAAACGGTACTTTTCTTTTTCGATAAGAGCCACCGATCCCTTCATATATTTCTGATCATCAAGGGCGGCTATAGCGGCGGCCTGAGCGAGTGAGTTCACGTTAAAAGGTTCTCTTACCTTGTTAAGGACCCCGGCAAGCTCCGGCCTTGTTATCCCGTACCCGATACGTAATCCCGCCAGAGAATATGCCTTGGAAAAAGTCCTCGATACAATTACATTCTTTTTTCCGTCAAGCGCGTAAGACAGTGTCTCGGGATAATCCCCCGCAGTGGCAAATTCATAGTATGCTTCATCCAGGAATACAAGCACATCATCAGGGACCATCGAAAGAAAACCTTTAAGTTCCTTATCCGTGACATAACTGCCCGTAGGATTATCCGGGTT
>JBDRAX010000264.1:0-6797 GCA_043823375.1 Candidatus Omnitrophota bacterium
ATTTATATCATGAATGTGTATATTTCATTTTTCTATAGAACAAAACGAGTATATAAAAAAATAAGAGAGAAGCAGCCATCCTGAAATAGAAAACAATCCAATCCTTATAATTTTCCAGCGAAATGAATAAAAAAGAAAAAAACATTTACCTTATAGACGGAACCGCTCTGTGTTACAGATCATATTACGCGATCCAGGATTTGAGCACATCAAAAGGGGTGGCTACAAACGCGATTTACGGTTTCATAAAAATACTGAAAAAGCTTATTCGGGATTACTCCCCGGAGAGGCTTTCCGTCGTTTTTGATCTCCAGGGGCCTACAACACGGCATGAGAAATATGAATCATATAAGATCCACAGAAAACCCATTCCCGAGGACCTGGTGGAACAGATACCTAAGATCAAGGAAATTGTGAAAGCGTTTAATATCCCGATATGCCAGATGCAGGGGTACGAGGCTGACGATATTATCGCCACCCTTACCGAGGCAGCTAAAAGAGAAGGGCTGGGTGTGGTTATTGTCACGAGTGATAAAGACGCCCTTCAGCTTGTGGATGACAGCGTGAGGGTGATCAGCCAGCATACCTATGGCGATAAGGTATATGACGCGGACGAAGTGCGCAGGAAATACGGGGTTGCACCGGATGAGATGGTAGAGCTTATGGGGCTTATGGGTGACGCGAGCGATAACATCCCCGGCGTGAAGGGCATTGGCCTGGTTACGGCCGGCAAGCTGATAAAACAATTCGGAAGCGTGAAGCGGGTTTATGAAAACATCAATGAAATCTCTTCCGCGAAACTCAGGCAGAAGCTTGAAGAAGGCAGGCACGACGCGGAACTCAGCAGGGAATTAGTCGAACTTGACAGGAATGTGCCTGTATCCTTCGATTTTAAGAAGACTGTTGTTGGCGAACCCGACAGAGACCGGCTCGCGGAATTATATTCCGAATTTGAATTTACCGCTTTTTTAGGGGAAGTCTCCGGCGGGGCACAGGAATCCGGTTCTTATTCAGTGAAAGAAAAAGAAAAAGAACTGAGGGTTCTGTTAGCTGACATTACAGAACGGGAACATGTGGCCATATATATCTCTGAGGGCCTGCCGGATGAAAAAATAAGCGGAGTGGCTTTTTCCTTGGAAAAGGGAACATCTTTTTTTGTGCCGGCCGCGTATCCCGCGGGCATGGGTTTTGTGAAGGAAGTCCTTGAGCGTGAACAGATAAGAAAAACCGGGTACGATATAAAAAACAGTATGATACGCCTTGAAAAGTCAGGGATCAGGCTGCGGGGCGCGGCTTTTGACGTGATGCTGGCGGACTACCTGATAGATCCCTCTCTTCCTTCTCATGACCTGGCCGGTATAGCACGGAGGCATATCGCGTATAGCTTACGCAAAGATGAAAAGGGCCTTGAGTGGGATAAAGACGGGCAGGGGACTTTATCCCTTTCGGGCGGAGTGGATCATAAAAGAGCCTGTGAAAAATGCGATATAGTTATGCGGTTATACGGTGTGTTAGAGCCGCTTATATCGGAAAAAAAACTTGAAGGGCTTTTTCAGGATGTTGAAATTCCGCTTATCGGTGTTTTGGCGCGTATGGAAGTACATGGCGTCGGCGTAGACACGGGATATCTGAAAACGCAGGCCGAAGTGATCAATAGCAAACTCGATGATATTTCGGAAAATATTTACAAAATAGCCGGAGAAAGATTTAACATAAATTCTCCGAAACAGCTGCAGACTATTTTATTCGAGAAATTAAAACTACCCGCGTCTAAAAAGACAAAGACAGGAAGGTCCACTGACGAATCCGTTTTAACAGATCTTGCCCGGGTTCACGAATTGCCCCGCGAATTATTGTCGTACAGGGAATTAAATAAGCTTAAAACAGCCTATTATGATTCCATAATTGCTTTGACAGACCCCATGACACATAAACTTCACGCTCATTTTAATCAGGCGGTTACAGCGACAGGCCGGTTGTCGTCAAGTGAACCCAATCTGCAGAATATCCCGGTAAAAACAGACTCCGGCAGGCGGATACGGAGAGCTTTTGTCCCGAGCGCCCCCGGTAAAATGCTCCTCGCTGCTGATTATTCACAGATCGAACTGCGTATCCTGGCGCATCTTTCGGAAGATGCAGGGTTGATGGAGGCGTTCGCGAAAGGTGAGGACGTACACCGTTTTACGGCGTCCCGCGTATTCGATACAAGCCTTGACAACATTACCGACGAGATGCGGGCAGCGGCCAAGACGTTTAATTTCGGGATAATTTACGGGATAAGCGCGTTCCGGCTGGCTAAAGATATGGGCATAGCGCTGGATGAAGCCCAGAAATTTATTGACGCGTATTTCAGGCGTTACAGTGGAGTCAGTTCGTTCATAGAGAGTACGATAAAAAGCGCCCGGGAGAACGGTTTTGTTACCACGATATTAAACCGCAGACGCTACATCCCTGAGATTAACAGCCGGAACGAGAGAGTGAAAGGTTTTGCTGAGAGGGTCGCGGTAAATACGCCGGTCCAGGGATCAGCCGCGGATCTTATTAAACTTGCCATGATAGCCTGTTATAATGAATTCCGCGAGAGTGAAGTCGAAATGATCATACAGGTCCATGACGAACTCGTATTCGAAGCGCCGGAAGACAGCATTAAGGTTACAGCGGCCAGGATCAAAGATAAAATGGAGAACGTCATTGATCTAAAAGTGCCGTTAATAGTTGATATCGAGGCTGGATATAACTGGATGGACATGGAGAGAATCAGTATATGACGACGGTATTCAGCGGTTCAGCGGAAAAAGGCGCGGCATCCGTTGTTGAATTGATCCTTTTACGGCAGGAGAGGGCTAAAGCGGTGGAAAATGAGCGAACGTAGACTGATAGGTATAACGGGCGGACTTGCGACAGGAAAAACGACAGTAACGGACCTCTTTGTTGAAAAAGGGGCTGTTCGAGTCGACGCTGATGAGATAGCGCATCGCGTACTCCGCGAAAATGAGGATGTGCGTAACAAAATAATGGATTTTTTCGGTGGCAGTATTATGACCGGGAACCGTATCGACAGGGCTAAACTCGGGAAACTGGTTTTTTCCGACCCGGCAAAACTGGCCAGGCTTTCAGAAATAACGCATCCTGTAATAATTACGGAAATAAAGAGAATCGTAAATGAAAAACCGGGGCAATTGATCGTAATAGACGCGCCACTTCTAATAGAGTCAGGCTTATATTCATTTGTCGATATCGTGATAGTCGTGACGTGCGCGTACGAAACACAGATCGAAAGGGCTAAGAAAAGGGGAATCCCTGAGGACCAGGCCGTAAAAATAATAAAGAGACAAATGCCGCTTGAAGAGAAGGCTGAATACGCGGATTTCATAATTGAAAATAACAGGGAAATAGACACTATAAAAAAAGGAGTAGATAGAATATGGGAAAAGTTATAAGGAAAGAGAAAGAACTGGATATCGTATATCTGAAGAGCATGAAAATTTCGGAATTGGCGGAGCTCGCCAAAAAACTTAAAATTAATGGGATCAGTGGCATGAAAAAACATGATCTGATTTTCAAGGTGCTGCAGGCCAAGGTTGAAAAAGACGGGTTTGCCTTTGGAGAAGGAGTTCTCGAGGTCCTTGAAGACGGGTTCGGATTTTTGAGAAGCCCTGATTATAACTATCTTCCGTGTCCTGATGACATATATGTATCACCGTCGCAGATACGGAGGTTTAACCTTAAATCAGGAGATACCATCAGCGGCCAGATAAGGCCCCCTAAAGAAGGTGAAAGGTATTTCGCGCTTCTTAAAGTTGAGGCGGTTAACTATGAAAACCCGGAAGTGGCTAAAAATCGTATATTGTTTTCAAACCTTACGCCTCTTTATCCCAATGAACGGTTTGTGCTCGAAACCGAACCTAACGAATTATCCATGCGCGTAATGGACCTTTTGACGCCGGTGGGAAAGGGGCAGAGAGGCTTGATAGTCGCCCCTCCCTATAGCGGAAAAACGGTTTTTCTGCAGAAATTCGCTAACAGCATTACCGCGAATTATCCTGAAGTGAAACTTTTGATATTGCTAATAGACGAAAGGCCTGAAGAGGTTACGGATATGCAGCGCTCGGTTAAGGCTGAAGTTGTAGCGTCTACATTTGATGAACAGGCTCAAAGGCATACTCAGGTGGCGGAAATGCTTTTAAAAAAAGCAAAACGGCTCGTTGAACATAAATATGATGTAGTTATTCTTCTCGATTCTATTACACGCCTTGCAAGGGCGTATAATACAGTAGTCCCTCATTCAGGCAAGATACTTTCCGGAGGAGTGGACGCGAACGCGCTTCATAAGCCCAAAAGGTTTTTCGGAGCCGCCAGGAATGTTGAAGAAGGCGGAAGCTTGACGATCATAGCCACGGCGCTTATAGATACCGGAAGCCGAATGGATGAAGTTATTTTCGAAGAGTTCAAAGGGACGGGCAATATGGAAATCCAGCTTGATCGTAATCTTTTCAAGAGAAGGATTTATCCGGCCATTGACATAAAACGCTCAAATACCAGGAAGGAAGAATTACTGGTAAGAGAAGAGGAATTGAAAAAAATCTGGCTGATGCGGAAAGCATTAAGCGATTTAGATTCTGTCGAGGCGATGGAGCTTTTAATAGACCGCTTGAAAAAAGCGAAATCAAACAAGGAATTTCTTGAAAACATGGGCAAATTGTAATAAAACGATAATTTTGACAAGCGTTGAATATTATGATGTTATAACGGGATAAGGGGCGGATATAAATTAAATAAGGTGAAATTTTTTTCGCGTGTGTTCATAAAAGATTGCGCCATATAGTATTTAACACAAAAAAGTCTTGATATTTGGCGGAAATTTAGTACAATAGAACTTTCATATTTCTATATGTAAATACATTAATTATTATATTATAAAGGGGGTTAGACGTGAAGAAAGGTATACATCCAAAATATATTGACACAACAATTGTCTGCGCATGCGGAAATACAGTTCATACCAGATCAACTAAGGAGACCATACATGTTGAGATCTGTTCAAGCTGTCATCCGTTTTATACCGGAAAACAGAAACTGGTTGACTCCGCTGGTATGGTCGAGCGTTTTCAGAAACGATACTCTGCGAAAGACAAATAATCTTTTGTGTATATTCCCGGTCAGATATCGGAAAATGGGCATAGCATATGTGGATATAAGTATTTTACAGTCATTATAGCGGGTCGTTTTTAAAACGGCAGGTTCCGTTTTTAATATAAGCCAGAAATTTTATGGACAAAATTTTCAAACAGCTTGAAAATCGTAAAAAAAAGTATGAAGAACTTGAAAAAGAGTTATCTTCACCGGATTTACTTTCAAACCGGGAACAATTTAAAGTTAAATCTAAAGAATATGCTGATCTAAAAGAGCTTGTGGCAGTGTATGACAGATTTGTTTTTCTGGAAAAAGAAAAAAAATCTCTTGAAAAAATGATCGAGGAAGAGGGAGCCGGAAGCGAGTACGCATTTTTAGCAAAAAAAGAGCTGGATGAAATTCTTGAAGCTATAGAAAATGAGAAGAAAAACCTGGAAGACCTTCTTCTTGATGAAGATTACGAAGATTTTAAAAAGAACGTTATAATGGAAATACGTGCCGGTACCGGCGGAGTTGAAGCCGGCCTTTTTGCCGCTGATCTTTTCAGAATGTACTCGATGTACGCAATGGACATGGGGTGGAAGATCTCTATTATAAGTTTGAGTGAGACGGAAAAAAACGGTATTAAAGAAATAATTTTTTCCGTAGATGGGAAAAATGTTTTTAAGTACCTAAGATTTGAAATGGGGACGCACAGGGTTCAGCGGGTCCCGGAAACTGAAGCGAGCGGAAGGATCCATACTTCGGCCGCTACTGTGGCAGTCCTTCCTGAGGCGGATGATGTGGAAGTGAATATCAATCCCCAGGATCTGAAAATGGATTTTTACAGGGCAAGCGGCGCGGGCGGGCAGCATGTCAATAAGACCGACTCGGCTGTGAGGATCACACATATACCGACCGGCATGGTGGTAAGCTGTCAGGATGAAAGAAGCCAGCATAAAAACAAGGCAAAGGCCATGCGTGTCTTGCGAGCCAGGCTGCTTGAACGAGAACAGGAAACGCAGAGAAAAGAGATTTCCGCGGCGAGGAAAGAACAAGTCGGCAGCGGTGACAGGTCGGAAAAAATACGAACTTATAACTTCCCCGAGAACAGGATAACTGATCACAGGATAAATTTGACGATTTATAATCTGGCTAATATTCTGGAGGGAGACGTGGCTCCCCTGATAAATGCCCTGATCGAAGAAGATAAAAGGCTGCGGCTGGAATCCAGTGATATGCTTTAGTTATGAGCTGTCTTTGAATAAAAAAAGTACGGGGTTACGAGTATGGTAGATTACGATAGCAACATCCCGGTTCAATATCAGGAAGGGAAAGTAAGGTTCCTGGATATGGAAATATCGGTTGATCCCCGGGTTTTAATACCGCGTCCGGAAACCGAAGTACTGGTTGAAGCCGCGGCTGATATGTGCCGCGGGAGATCATGGAATAATCCGCTTATACTTGATATGTGTACCGGTAGCGGAGTTGTAGCGATGGGGATAGCAAAACTGATCGATAAATGTTGCGTCATCGGAGCCGATATTTCTACTGATGCTTTGGCTGTCGCGCGCGGGAACATAAGGAGAGCCGGTTTTGAAAATCGCGTAGCGCTTATAGCTTCAGATATGTTTTCCGCGTTCAAAGGCGGGAATGAAGGCATGTTTGACTGTATCGTGTCCAAC
>JBDRAX010000265.1:0-12197 GCA_043823375.1 Candidatus Omnitrophota bacterium
TTCATCAGGATACTGTCCGGTATGCCTATTTTGCCCACATCGTGCATGAGTGACGCGTACAGAATAGCCTCAACTATCTTATCCTCTAACCCCAGTCTCCGGGCGATAGCCTCCGCGTAGTGGCTTATCCTGAGGAGATGTTCTCCGGTATGAGAGTCCCTGTGCTCCGCCGCTATGGAAAGCCTGTAAATGGTTTCCATAGACGTCGTTTTTATCGTCTCCACAGCTGTTCTGAGATCTTTATTTTTTTTCTCGACTTCTTCAGCCATTTTGTTAAATGCTTTCGCCAGCTCCCCGATCTCATCATTCTGGCGTATATCCACACGGGCTGTAAGATCCCCGCTTCCGAGGCGTGCCGTGGCTTTCACAAGCGTTTTAAGATGCCGGATCAGCATATTAAGAAGCAGAGAAAACAGTGTGACGATAAGCGCGAGAAAAAGCAGTGAAACCCCTGTGATAACAAGCCGCACTTTCCTGATAAATTCGGTTATGCTTTTAAGAGAAAAAACTATGGCGGTAACGCCGATAATATCCTTTTCATCATCACTCTGATAATCCAGGAGACCGCCTCCGAAAGTTAATTCCGTCCTGCCGGAATAGATAGGTTTGATGATCACATCACTGTCTTCAAAAGGATCGTTTATTTCAGAAGGTATCCTGCCCTCCCGTATGTACCGGTCTTCGGCTGTAAGCAGATTTTTAAGAAAGGTATAATATTCCGCGGGAAGAGCCGCGTAATTACCCGCGACAATATTTCCATCCTGATCAAAAATAAGCGCGAACAGCACGTCGTTCGCTTTTGTAACATTATGGCAGATCTTTTCCGCGTTGGTTTTATCCTGTAAAAGTACGGCATGTTCGGAATTCATGGCAAACGTGGCGCAAAGGTCATCCATACGCTCAAGTTTGTATTCAAATAAAACTTTGGAGGCTTTGGATATCACATAATAATTGCTCGCTGAAGTTATAAGCGTACCCAATAAAAGGGCCAGGATAACAGCTTTCCGCCTGATACTTATGATCTTTTTTCCTTTTTTTTCTCGCATCTATGGCCCCGCCGGTGATCAGCAAAAAAATACCCCTGTACAATTGTTAGCATTATACCCTAAGTCTGACTTACCGGCAATCTGTCTTTTTTTTTAAAACACTGGAAAGGATAACCCCTCGGGCTTTATGCTTTTGCGCCGCTTAGTGCTCCGCCGCGTCCGCTTATCTTAAAGTTCCCTCAGATAACCCCATGTATGAAGTTTATCGCAGTCTTCAAACCATCTGTCCCCGATATCAGTCCTGTAGTACATGTTGGGGATCATAATATTTTTTATCCTGTTGTAAACCTGAGCCTGAGCCTGGCGCATAGTCTGCCCTGTTCCGACGATTACGAGCACCACCCCGGAAGTCCCGGCTACAAGCCACTGTCCATTTATTTTTTTCACGTCTTCAATATGTATACCGTTGAGATCGGGCTTTTTAAAGAGTATAGCGGTGTTTTTTGAGTGCCCCTCAAACGTAGCTTTGTCGTTAAATGGGTATGGCGGAACGACAATACGTACTCCTACCTGAAAACCCTTTCTGGTCTTGAATTCTTTTATCTGCCCCTTCGCGAGGCCTTCAAGAAAATCCGCCATAGGCGAGGAAATTCCCTCCTGCTGAATGCTTATGGTCGGGTACCCGAACCGGCAGGTAAATTCGAGCGGATAAATCCCGCCGGCGTTTACAATACAGTTGATATCAATATAGCCCGTATATCCTTCCTCCTTTAATTTGGGTTCCAGTTTCTGGAGTGTAGCGTTAAAAATTTTATTCGCGCCGCCCCAGTACATGGAAGTACCCATTTCTCCGGTAGACGGGCCGTTGTCCCCGGGAAACAATTTTTTATGCTCAAAATTAATATTTATGGGATACGCGAACTCTGTACCGTTAAAAAAAGCGCCTACCGCGACTTCCACTCCCGATATCCGCCGCTGCAGCTGAAAAACAACATTTTTTTTCTCAAGTATCTTACTGTAAGCCTCAAGAACCTGTATAACGTCTTTGCCGTCTTCTTCCTCCCCGACAAAAAGAAGCCGTTTAACATTCTGGAGCTCTCCACTCGGTTTTATAACGTATCTGTTCGGGTTAGCTTTGACAAATTCAATAGCCTGGTCAAAGGAGCTGAAATCGCTGTAAGGTATTATATTGACCCCGATGCGTTTAAGTTCCTCCTGCCCAAACGCCCTGTCATCTTCAAGTTTATCGGTGTATTCCGTGCCGCCTATCACCTTCCTTCCTTCTTTCCTCAGTTTCTGCGCGCTTTTGCCCTGCCCCAGAACATCATCGAAAACTATAATATCCGCCCAGTCAATTTCCCCCTGCCAGTTATCCGTCTTTTCCACAAAGCCATCCGCGATGTCTTTATCCCCCGCGCTTTTAATGAAATATTTCGCTTCATGTCCTTCCTTGACAACCTGCCACGCGATATCACCGATCAGTCCGTCCAGTGACACAAAAAGAAATTTACTCATTTTTTTCGCCTCCGCATTCAAAAAAACGCGTTCCCGTTCCCATGTTATTCATATATAAAGTATACAGTAAAAATCGTTTTTTGAAAGGCAGCGCTTTAAAAACCCCTATCCCGCATTTCCCTAGAATTTTTGCGTTTTACAGATACGGTGGTATTTATTATGACAGATTTTTTATATTAAATATGCGTCACACCGGTCAAATAGCAACGGAATGGCTGCTTACTTTTGATAACGTCTGTCAACTGTACGCAGCAGTTTCCTATTAGCGGCCCGCAGGGAATCCGGAGTGTGATAAGTAAAAACCATATCAAATATCCCAAGCGACGCGTTTTTATGAAGATCCGGATATTTCGACTGGATGTTGAAAAATATTTTTTTCTCGATATCCTGTTTAGAAACATTATTATCAGAAAGCTCCAGGTTGAATTCCATGATCTCTTTTATCCCCCTGAGGCTGAACACTATCTGCCAGTCGTTCGTTATGCCTTTAACGTCCCGCAAAATTTCTTCAAACATGAGCGGGTACAGATTCCCGCCTGACGCCACGATAAGCTCATCCGATCTTCCTCTTATCTTCGCGAGCTTTCTGAAAGGCAGGCCGCAACGGCATTGTTCGTCTATTATTCTGCTGATGTCCCGATTTCTGTAACGTACAAGAGGCATGGCCTCCCTTCTGAGAGTCGTAAATGTCACTTCACCGTAACCGTCATTATCAGGGTCCGCTATCTCGACAAAAAAACTGTTTTCATCTATATGATAACTTCCGCATTCCGGGTAAGGTTCGAAACCTATAATACCCGCTGATTCTACGGTACCGTAAAGCATCTTCACTTCCGCCCCCTGCCACACATCCTTCATCCACGGCCGTGCCGCCTCAGGCAGCTCTTCCGCTCCGCCGATTATATATTTCAAGGGGTATGAACCGTTTTTTTCGGCTATTTCAGTAAGTTTTATAAGCCACGTGGGTTCCCCCATAATGATATTCAGATCATACTGCGGGATCCTGCGGTAGACTTCCATGGGGTCCACTTTTCCGGCGTTTATACCGAAAAAACCGGACTTCTCAATGCTCTTCTGAGCTATTATGCCGGGGATCCATATGCAGAAGTCAAAAGCGTTCACAATACGGTCCGTATCTGTTACTCCGCCTAAAAAAAGGCCCGCGGCATTAAACTTTCCTATGGAATCAAGCTCACCCTGAGTAAGATATATCCGCTTATTCCTTCCGGTTGTCCCTGAAGACTCAAAAACAGTATGCGGCTTACCGCAAATAAACTCCTCGGCATTACTGACAATATCATCCGGAGTAGTATAGAAATCGCCCAAATCCGACGGATACCGCACCTTATCGGATTTTATACCGAATTCTTTGAACTTTCTTCGGTAAAACGGGGAATTCCGCGACACGTACTTTATAACCTGCCGGAACAAAAGATCTTTTTTACGGTCAAAGAATACACGCGGAGTAATTTTAAGCGCCCTTCCTATCATATCCGGAGGGAGCGTGGAAATAGCTTTATCAATAAAATTTGAACGCATATTTTCAGGCTTTCTTCAGCGCTTTTATAAGAGCCTCTTCAAATAGATCGATCCCCAGATCGATCTCCTGTTCGGTAATATAGAAAGACGGCGCCAGAGTAAACGCGTTTTTGTAATAGCCGCCGACATCAAGTATCAGCCCGCGTTTTTTTCCTCCGGAGGTCAGCCTTCCGCTCAATCCGATCTCTTCGATCGCGTCAGTCAGTTCTTTATCCGGAGTAAAACCGTCCTTACGACACATCTCTATCCTCAAAGCCAGGCCAAGCCCGTCCACATCCCCGATCTGAGGATACTTTTTTTTCAAAGATTGAAGCCTCGTCAGAAAATATTTCCCTTTTTTATCCACTTCCCGCTCGAAATCAGACTCACCTATGAGTTTCATTACCTCAAGCCCTACGGCAGTACCGAGAGGGTTGGAAGAAAAGGTCGAATGCGTGGACCCGGGCGGGAAAACATCCGGCGATATGAATTTTTCTTTTGCCCATATGCCGGAAAGGGGATTAAGCCCGTTAGTCATCGCCTTACCGAAAACAATTATATCGGGGGTAACCCCGAAGTTTTCTATCGCCCAGAATTTGCCTGTACGGAAAAAACCCATCTGTATCTCATCATCCACCAGAAGTATGTTGTATCTGTCCAGGATTTTTTTCAATTCCTGAAAATATCCGCGCGGCGGGATAATATATCCGCCCGTGCCCTGTACCGCTTCCACATAAAAAGCCACGAATTCACACGAATTGGTCTTCCTGTTTACAATAGAATAATATTCGCTATCGAATAACTGTTCGAATTGTTTCACGCAGTAAAGCCCGCAGGAATCCTTCTTTTTATCATATGGGCATCTGAAACAGTACGGGTACGGTATGAACATGGCCCTGTCACCGAAATGCCCGAAACGCTCCCGGTACCGGAAACTCGAAGTTATAGCCGATACAGCGAGTGTCCTGCCATGATAGCCGCCCATAAAAGCGAATACCAGATTACGGCCGGTATGGTTCCTGACGAGCTTAAGCGAATCCTCTATCGCGCATGAGCCCCCGACATTAAAATGCACACGCCCCTTTTCTTCGAATATTAAATTATTTTTCATCGCGAGTTCAGACGCGAGCATTATTTTTTCTTCGTGCAGATACTGGCACGCGAGCTGAGGAAGACAGTCCGCCTGACGTTTTAACGCGGAATTCAGGCGTTCATTTTTATATCCGAAATTAACAGCGGAATACAGCATCTGGAGGTCCAGGTATTCCACCCCATCAGCGTCGTAAAGGTAGCTGCCTTCCGCGGCCTTGAAGATCCTGGGATTTTTCGAATAATGTACTGTGTCTCCCCAGGAACAGTAGTCCGATTCATGTTTCAATAGATCCTTTTCTACCGCCTGTTTTTTTACATTCCCGGTTGCCTGGCATTTCTTTTTATTCATGCAAAATTCTCCTTAAAGTATTTGTACACATCCTTAAGGCTGTTAAACGGAATACACTGAAGCCTCCTATCCATAAAATACCTCATAAGTTCGTCTTTTGCAAACACGATGTCAGCGCACTGCGCCGGATCTGTATCGGAAAGCCCGTCACCGATGTATATTGTCCTGGCGCCATTAGGGGAATTAGCAATAAGATTATCTTTTTTACAATGCCCGCACCTGCCGCATTTTTTGTTTGTGAATGGGAAACCCGGGATCAACCGGTCCCCTATTATCTTGAGGGAATTTGTGTATACATCAACTCCGTTTATGTTGTTATTCCGGAGTATGCGGTTGACGATATAATCGAAATTATCGCTGAGTATAATGACTTTGATATTTTTTGACTCAAGAAGCGCCATTACTTTTTTAAAATACGGGTCCAGCGTGACATTGTCTAAATACCTGTCCAGGGATCTTTTAGTTAATCTTATCTCACGCACCTGGCCTTTAAGGCATTTTCTGGAGTCGATCTCACCACGTTTCCACTGTGCCTCAAGGGATATCCACTTGTCATTCACCGAAAAACGCGAAAGCATATCATCAATAACATCATACGATGTTATTGTATTGTCAAAGTCAAAAAAAACGATATAATTTTTCATGAATTATATTATGCGCGAAAACCGGCGGCGTACCGTTCACGGCAAAGCGGTACGCCACCGGTTTTCCATTATGGATTCGGCAAATCTTTTATGGATTCCAGAGATATGTTCAGTTCGTCATTAGACAGTGAATAGTCTTTAAGCTCCCCGTTAAGAAATTTTTCATACCCCGCGAGGTCCATAAGCCCGTGCCCGCTGTAATTAAAGAGTATGACTTTTTCCTTCCCCTCTTCCCTCGCTTTTTCCGCTTCCTCGATAGCTCCCGCTATAGCGTGGCTTGTCTCAGGCGCGCAAATATAGCCTTCGGTCTTTGCCCATATAAGAGCTGACTCGTAGCATTTCACCTGGTCATAAGCACGGGGCTCAAGAAGGCCTTCTTTCGCCGCGTGGCTCACAAGCGGCGCCATACCATGATACCTGAGCCCCCCGGCGTGTATCGCCGGAGGCACAAATTCATGCCCCAGTGTAAACATGGCCAGTAACGGCGTCATCCTTGCCGTATCGCCGAAATCATATTTGAACGGGCCTCTGGTCAAGGTCGGACAGGCTGTAGGCTCAGTGGGTATGATCGTTATGTCTTTACCGTGTATTTTGTCGCATATAAAAGGGAAAGACAGCCCTGCGAAATTACTTCCCCCTCCGGCACACCCTATGATGACATCCGGCAATTTTTCACCCGCTTTTTCAAGTTGTTTTTTAACCTCAAGCCCGATTATTGTCTGGTGCAGCATGACATGGTTCAATACACTGCCGAGCGCGTAACGCGTCTTTCCGCTTTTATCCGAAACCGCTTCTTCAATAGCCTCGCTTATGGCAATGCCGAGGCTGCCGGGGGTATCAGGCTTCTCTGCCCGTATCTTCCTGCCGAATTGAGTTTCATTACTGGGACTCGACACACAGTTCCCTCCCCACACGCGCATCATTGTTTTTCTGAACGGCTTCTGGTCAAAACTTATCCGGACCATATAAATCTTACACTCAAGGCCTACAAGACTGCACGCGAAAGACAAAGCGCTCCCCCACTGTCCCGCGCCTGTTTCCGTGGTAAGTTTCTTTATGCCGAATTGCTTGTTATACCATGCCTGCGCGACAGCGGTATTGGGCTTATGGCTTCCGGGAGGGCTGACACTTTCATCTTTGTAGTAAATACGGGCCGGCGTTTTCAGATATTTTTCAAGATATATCGCTCTTCTTAAAGGAGTCGGACGCCATCTGTAAAGTATTTCAAGAATTTCTTCCGGGATATCGATCCACCGCTCGGAACTCATCTCCTGTTCGATAAGGTTCATCGGGAAAACCGCGGAAAGTTGCTCCGGAGAAATAGCCTTTCCTTCCGGGTCACGAGGCGGGTTAGGGCATGTAGGCATGTCAGCCACGATGTTATACCACTTTCTGGGCATTTCCTTTTCGCTCAACATGATTTTTCTTTCTGTCATAAAGATACTCCTTCCTGATCAAATTCTGAATAACAAGTTTGAGTGATAAAACTATGATTCTCCATAGAGAACGTACCCGGACGATGTATAGTATATACATCTGTACTTGCTGTTAATATATTAATGCCATAAACCTGATTATGCAAACCATATTTAAAAATAAATTTCTCAGATTCCGTACAGCCTGTGGGGACATCCCGCCAGAAAAAAGCCTGTTATGTTCTGTCTGCCCCATAAGCGGCATATTACCGGCTAGATCATAAAGCCTGCCAGTAATCCCGCTACCCGCGCCGTAACAGTCACTGCTTTCCCTAAGGAATCGCCTACAACAGTCAACACGCCGGATATGTTATTCCGTCTTTGGATTTCCTTTTCAATAGAATATACCGCGGTCAGGCGTATCACGTCTAAAGTGCTGATCTCTTCTCCGGACCCGTTATCTTCAGTTTCATCCCGCCGGTCAGTTCCCGAGCTGTATCCCCAATACCTGTTTCCCTCTATATTACGCGATGCGCCCTGTTTTGTCCGGTTTTCCTCCCGGATCTCTCTTTCCAGATCCTGGGAAAAATTCACAAGATCTTCACCGTCCCATTTTTTCAGATCAACCTCTTCATATTTCCGGCCGAGCACCCCCGATTCGTCTATTTTAACAGACCGCGAAGCCTTCATCGCTCTAATAAAAGCCGTTATAGTTATTTCTTTAGCTATCCGGTCTATCGGCGTATCTACCTTTTGACCATAAACTTCGTCAAATATCTTTATGCTTTCCTCATCGCTCAGTCCGTGAAGACATGTTTTATTCGTTGTATCATTATCCATCCGGGAAGAACCTACCGAAGCGCAGCCCGCCTGTGAGATCAAAACAAGAAATAAGATCAGATTTTTTATATTCATTCTGCCATATTTTTTTCTATATAATAACCATGCGGCGTAATAAAAACTGAAAAAGACGCGTACACATTAAAAACCAGCTTACCGTAAACGTTTTATGCATCAGATAAAAATAAGTATAGCACTTTTAAACGCGGGAAATCCAGGCAAATTTTACGGCTGGCTCATAATACTAAGCGGATTTTATTGCCACCAGGCGAAACTCATTAATTTCCCGCGCGTCACGATGCTTCTCCGGCTTTTCAAGGATCAGCTCGAGATATTTTTTTCTCAGTATCTGATCATAAAGGACAATCTCAGGGATCAGCCTCCCTGTTATGTCTTTATATACCATCCGCGCGCCATAAAAATCCCTGAAAAGGATAGAACAGCACTTATACTTAATGCCTCAAAAAAGCTTTGAAACAACGTTTTTCCCGTACCGCAATAATAAAAGCTACAACTTACCTATATCTTCATTCCACAGGTATGGATTCGCGGAAATAAACTCGCGCATAATCTCTTTACACTCATCAAGGCCAAGATCTATCACCTCAACACCACGATCTTCCATGAACTCGCGGGCTCCGGAAAAAGTAACGGATTCGCCGGCGAACACTTTTTTTATACCGAACTGGACTATTGCCCCGGCGCACAGATAACAAGGCATCAGCGTGGAAAAAAGGATACAATCAGCGTATTTGCCGACTCTCCCCGCATTACTTAAACAGTTGATCTCCGCGTGCATTATCGGGTTATCGTCCTGAACGCGCCGATTATGGCCCCGCCCTATGATCCTGCCGTCTTTGACCAAAACCGAACCGATAGGTATTCCCCCCTCACTCAAACCTTTCCGCGCCTCATCAATAGCCGCGCGCATAAATTCATCCATATTTATTTCCCCCTTCAGTCAGAATTTAAAAACTTTTTCATGTTAATTTCTACGGTTTAATGACGTTAAGATCTGAAGCATCATAAACAGCGCGATTGAGCAGAATATACCCTTTGCCAGAAAATACCACGCTATCGGTTCATTGCTGAATTTTCCTTTAAATACGTTGTTTCCCAGAAGGAACGAATAAACGCAGATGAGAAATACAACAATTGACGCGGAATAGATAATGCCCCTCAAATTTTTCATGACTCCTCCTATAGATCATACTGCCGCCCGCATATGTTTTTTTCAGATATTCCGCCGGTCATTTCTCCTCATTGATCTTATAGCCTATACCCCGTATATTCTCTATAAATCTACCCGCTTTGCCGAGCTTTTCCCTTAGATGCGTGACATGCACATCTACCGTGCGTGAGACCACGATCTTTTCATCGCCCCATAAATAGTCCAGGATCCTTTCCCGTGAAAATACATGGCCTTTCTTTGAGGATAATAGCTCGAGGATACTGAACTCCGCGGGAGTGAGGTTAATCGTATCCGCCTCGACCGTTACCTCGTGCTTTTGAAGGTCTATCTTAAGGATATCACCGACTGTCATCTGGCTGTTTACATTTTGCCCGCATACACGCCGCAAAACAGCCCTTACTCTCGCTTCAAGTTCATTAGTTTCAAAAGGTTTCACCACATAATCATCCGCGCCCAGGTCAAGGCAGGAAACCTTATCGTTGGAATCGGCCTTCCCGGACAGTATGATGACCGGTATCTGCGAATATCTGTCATTAGATTTTAGCTTTTCGCATACCTCAAATCCGTCCATACGCGGCATCATCAGATCCAGTATGATCAAATCCGGTTTTTCTTCCGTAAGATATTCAAAAAATTCCGAGGCTTTTGTGAACCCCCTGGCTCTGAACCCTTTTTTCCTGAGGTACTCGGAAACAAGAGAAACTATATGCTGTTCGTCATCCAGTATAGCTATCAGTTTGTCAGTCATGATCCTCCTCCCCCGCCCCTTTCTCGACATAGTGTATTTCAGCTTTTTTTTCATTCCCAAGATCCATTTTCAAAAAATCGTCCGTTCCCGGAAGCTCCATCAAAAAACCTGAAGTATAGTCCAGCTCAAGCCTGCATCGGGCGATATCGCAATCCAGTAAATGCCCTCCGCTTGATCTATCTTCCGAAATAAAATGAAAATGGAACCCCGGCACATTTACTCCTTTAATAAAATCCGGGCACCAGAACCCTACAACCGTACCCCTTATATCCCGGAATTCAAAAACCGACTGGTCTTTTACCGCCTCCGTTAAAGCGGGATATGGCCGTGTCCGCGCACGTACGCTCCTCACCCGCATGGAGCGGAACAACCCTGTGATTTTAACAGCGTAAAATATATTTCTTGACGGAAATAATGAAACGATCCCTCTCTCTACTTCTTCAATGCCGTTTATGTCTTTTAATTCCTGTTCCATATCAGGTTCGAAAAATGTCATCACTGCAAAAGGCGTTTTCATGTCTCCCGTTACCGGAGAGACTGCGCCATTACCCTTTATCTGATAAAAACCCCCGGCTAAGCATACCATCTCACCGTCTAAGGCATTAAAGGTACCGATACCGAAATCACCATGCAGTCCTAAACGAGAAAAAGTCATGTCACCGTCATACATCCCGTCAATCAGAGCCTCGATCGTCGATGTCTGAAAAACAGTCTCTTTTTCTTCCCCGTCAAAAGCGTAAGCCCGGAGGGAGTACAGCAGAAAGCATACCGTGATAAAATAACGCGTATGCCTCATATCAGGCCTCCTCCCTGCCGTTAATAATACGATCCGTGTTCATTACACTCTCCCCGGAAAAACCCGTATAGCCCTCTCAGGGCTCACAGGGCATTTATTCTGGCAAATACCGCATCCTATACACAAAGCATTATCGACAAGCGGTTTCCCCGTCGTTATACCATCCCGTTTTTCATAGACTATCTTTATGGCTTTTTCTGGGACAGGGCAATGCTCCTGGCAAACGAGACACTCTTGGCCATATTTCCACGCTATACATATCTCTCTGTCTACAACCGCTGTTCCCAGTTTAGCGGCGGTTTTAGCAGGAAGATCAAGCCTCCTGATAGCCCCTGTCGGGCACACTTTGCCGCAAAGGTTACACGTATATTCGCAATACCCTATTTCAGGGACAAGCTGAGGCGTCCATATCCCCTCAATCCCTGATTCGAACATTACCGGCTGAAGGCCGTTTGTGGGGCACACCTTGATACAATTTCCGCACCGTATGCACCTGTCGGTAAAATCCTTTTCTTTAAGAGCGCCGGGCGGGCGTATAATTCCCGCTGTCTTCTTTTCAGCGGCGAATACCTTCATGGGGCGTGAAACCAGAAAAATGAGCGAAGACAAAAAAAGAAACAGAAAATCTCCGCGCGATATCCCTTTTTCCTCTTTACCGGCGCCTTTCTTTTCCCTTCCTGAAAAACTTATCCGCGGAAATACGAATTTGGTGGAATGCCGCGGGCACTGATAAACACAATCCATGCAGAGTATACATTCGCCTTTTCTGTAGCTGTTTCCCCCGATAATAGCTCCGGTCCGGCATTTATTAATACAGATATTACATTGTGTACATTTTTCCACAACACGCCTCATAAGGGAAAATCTGGCAAAAAAAGCGTATAAAGCGCCTAAAGGACAGATTGAACGGCACCAGAACCTGGGCAACAGCAAAGTAGTACCAAATACAACAAACACAAAAAATAAGAGAATTATGAGCGAATTTGAGAAGTACGCGGTTTTAACCCCTAATACTGACATTTTCATCTGGCGATAAAAATCATAGATTTGACCGTTGAAATGTAAATCCCTGATGAGGATAATGAAAAAATTATTAAGAAGT
>JBDRAX010000266.1:0-4414 GCA_043823375.1 Candidatus Omnitrophota bacterium
CATACTAAAGGCCTGACGGAACTTATGCGGGAGAAAAAGCTTTCCTACCTTGTTGTTATTCCGAAATTCGAGAACGGGAAAGAACGGCCTTATATAGCTATACTCACGAACAGGAAGGACGCGTATGAAAAGGTTCTGGAAACAGGCGAGTACGAACTCGCGGTGGAGGCGTATTTTCAGGATAAGGACGCGAAACTTGATAATGTGATGCACGCCGTGGCGCGCGCTATGGGGGAAGCCGTGGCCGGGAACAGGGATGAAGCGGAAGTCAAAAGGATATGGGTAGAAGCGTACAGGGCCTGTTATGAGCGGAATACGCGCGAAAGAGGCGCTCAGGATATGAAAGGCAAAGTAACGCCGGATGAGTTCGGGCTTTTCTTAATGGGGGATGAGGAAAAAGGGATAAAACCCGCGGTCGAGGCGCTGAAGATAAAGAAGGGTAAGGCTGTAATATCATACAGAAAAAAGGAGGGCGTGTCTTTTATCACGCTCAGCGATTCAGGGAATACATGTGAACTAAACGCGTCTTCGGAAAATGAAAGAAAAAGTTTTCTTGAGAAAAAGGAAAAAGGAGAGATATTTTCCGCTTCTCTCGGCGCTTTAAAAGAAGAAGCCGCGCGGGCCGGGAAAAAAGAAGAGTTTGAGAGAATTACGAAAGGGCTCGGTTCTTATGTAGCCAGAGAGGTCCGCGATGAGGCTATACTGAAAAAACTTGGTAAGATAAACGCGGAAGCGCTTTCCGCGGTATTGATGAAGGAAACCGGTGTTTCTGAACGTACGGATTTGAGTGAGAAAGAAATAACACGCCGCCTTAAGGCTGAAGGCGTAAACCTGCCGAAAAAATGGAAAAGCGATGAAAAATTATCCGCTCCTGTCAATAGAGTCATATCAGCTGTATGGGGGATACCGTTTGTGAATATGGATATTGCCGGACTGCCCGGAGCTATAGCGGGCAGTGAGCTTGTAAAAAATACTACGTTATACGGGAAGTGGAAGGAAGTTCTTTTTAAAAAGGGCAAAGAGAAGCGTTTTCTTGAAGAACATCAGAAGGTTATTTTAGAAGCCATAGGAAAGTTCAGAAACTGGTGTGACACAGATAAAAAGACGCAGATTGAAGATATGCTCGAGGCTATGTCGGTTTCAAAAGAGGATATCAGGAATGTTTCAGAGTCCATATCGCGGCTGACAAGTGTGAGAGATATTGACAGCCTTGAAAACTGCGAAGTATTCAACTGGTTTGAATCAAGGGTTGAAGGCAAGGAAAAATACCTGCTTGGGGATAAAGAGGCCCTGGCAGTCGACGTACTCAAGTATCTTTCTGAAACAGACAAAAACGGAGATGAGAAACTTGTAGAGGAATATATCCTCCATGAGATTCTTGAAAAAGCCGGTTTTAATCAGTATGCCATGTCGATGAATATAAGCCAGCATAAGGCGATTATTTCCGTGACATCGGAGATTTTTAAAAGGGATACGGAAAAATACCGGGACACGGAAGGTAATATAATCCCGGGCAAAACGCCCCTCGGTATCGCGTTTGGAAAGTTTCTTATTAAGAAGCTTAAACACAGGGCAGATATGAATATAAAGCTCACTTCGGATGAAGTTCTTAAGGGAGCACTTTGTGCCAGGGAAGAACTCAAGTGGACTTATAAATATGATACCCCTTCCTTTGAAAAATGGGTGGCGCGTATTTTGACTGAAGAAAAGCTTATAGGGGGTAAGAGCCTGCCTGAATACTGGCAGGAAGATAACACGATACAAAGGGCAGTGAGCAGTCTTGCTTCGTCTCTTCTCTCGAGATTCCGCGGTATGGAAATACAAGGCCTGGATATGGCGCGAATGGTCAAGTTCGAAGGTTTTATTTCAAAGGTTGAGAGTTGTATGGAACCGTATTATAAAAAGGGAAAAAAAGAGTTTAATCAATTTTTTCCTTTGGTTCTGGAAAATTTGGGTTTTCCAAAGGACTGGAAGAAAGAAAAAAACGGCCTGAGTAAGGCGGTGAAGTCTTCATTACTGGAACAAAAAATTTTGAGAAGTCTTAATATGAAAGAGAAAGAAAGAAAAGAAGCTGAGGAAAAACAGCCGAAAAAACAGAAAACAGAAACTGCGCCAGAGACGCTTGAAAAAAAACAGCGGGAAGAACAGCCAGCGCAACAGCCTGAGCGCCTTACGCCTGAAGAGCTCGGCAGAAAGGCTCGCGGGATCCTGGACCCGCGTTTCGAGCGCTTTCCCGCGCCCGGGATAGAATTCGATACACAGGATCAGGGTGTGAAGTGTTACTTGAAGGGCCAGACTATTCATATCGCCCCGCTATCTTATGAGAGACATGACGAAGAAACAGCCGGCAGGTTCGATATTTTCGATTTTCCGTACCAGTGTTTCAGGCATAACTTTCTATGTGGAGGAGAAAACAAAAAAGCGGAAGAAATAGCCGCTCTTTTCATGACTTTTCTTTATATCGCTGAAGATGCCGGGAGATTGAAGTCCGCGCGCGGGAATACGTATGTTAAGAGGATACTTGATGTGTGTTTCGGCGAAGAATTAAAGGCGGTAACCGGCGCGGACAGTTTAATGAATCTTTTCTCAGATGATCTTCTCAATGATCTGGCGGAAAAGTATTTAGTTCTGGTGGATCCCGCATTTCGGAGTGTCAAAGATTCTGAAATAGCGGCAGCTCAGCAGATTATTCTAAGACAGCTGGACATTCGTAATAAAAAAGATCAACTCGTGCAACTCCGGGCTGAGAGTGAAAGTAACAGGATATTAAGAAAAATAATTCCTCCGCTATCGTCTACTATGAAGATAGCGATAGAGATAGAATCTTTCAAGCCTGTTGTTGTTTTTGAGAAGGAAGAAGATATTTTTACTCTGCGTGTTTCCCGGTCAGCGTTTGACCCTCAGACGGCGGATATAGATATCAGTGTTAAAATGGTGGAATTCCCGCGCGCTGTTTATGAGTATGTCCTGGCACAAACAGATCCGCGGGAGGAAGAAACAGCGCGGAAGGTAGCCGCGTGTTATCTGGCGCTTTTAAACAGGCGGGCTGATAAAACGCTTCATGAAGAGATTGACGCCGTTGAAAAAAAAAGAGGGTGGGCTGATGGTGCTGTCATGTCAACGGATAATCGAATCAATAATTGTTTGTATAATGACAGAAAAGAACAGTATGAAATAGCAGACAGGCCGGAAGAGATCATAAACAGATTAACCGCGTTGAGGCTGAGTAAAATAGCTGTATTTTTTCCGGAGGATATGACGCTGAACGATGAAATATACTCATCCGCGATAGATATAATAAGAGCCCGTAAGGACGCGATACTTTCTTTAGCCGGGTATCCGCTCGATATGGAGAGATTGAACGAGACACAGCAGTATATGCGCGATCAGGTAGAGCGGACAGCGCGGGAGATCATGAAATGCTATCAGGAAGACTTTTTGCGAGGGCTTAAAATGGTTCTTTACGAAGGGAAAAGGGATTACTTATGTGAATGGGACGGGGCGGACCAGATAAAGATAAGCAGGGAAGCGTTTGACCTCATGGGGAGATGGAAAGAAGAAGCGGAGCTTTATTCCCTGAGGCTCGAACTTTTTAAATATATCCTGAGTAAAGATGAGGATTTAAAAACTGAAGACCCTGAAATATACAAATACGCTCTGGAAAGCGCGGCAAAATATCTCGCGCTCCTCAGCCTGACAGTTGACGAAGACGCGTTAAATGAAGCTTTAAAAACGGAAAGTGTGGCAAAAATTCTTAAAGACGCGCACTTTATGCATGCCATACAAAGGCAAGATGCGGGTTTATCTTTATTACAAAGGTCTCTTTTTTATGACAATGTAGTAAGTTTGTATGACAGAATTTCCGTGATTCTACGGCAGGTGCATATCCCAGAGGATACACTTAAAGATATGCTTAAAAAGACCCACTGTAGAATCATGGGAGCAGGGTATAAGGGGTCTGACTTGCCGGCGGAGCTTAAGAAGTTAGTTGAAAAAATGGCGTTAAAAAACATAGAAGCAGTAACGGCCACAATGAAAGGCAGAGTGCCTTCAGAAGGGGAAGAAACAGGACAAGAAAAGGCAATGAACGAAAAAGCTCTCGCGGAAGTAAAGAAAATACGCGAGGCATATTATACAGAAGACGCTAAAAAAACTATACCTGAGATCGCGGTTAAAATATCCAGGGGCAAGAAGGACAATTACTGCGATCTTATGCCGGAAGGAAGAATAGAAATCAGCCCGCTCGCGTATTACGCTGAAGGTAAAATTAAAGAAGAAGTCAGGCTTTTTTACCTGAGGCAGGAAGTATTTCAATATATGCTGGCGAAAGACGAAGCCGCGCGCGCGGAAGGCGCTCTTAAGATGGAAGTACTTGAGCCCGCGGCCATATATCTTACGGTTTTGAGTTTATGTA
>JBDRAX010000267.1:0-6513 GCA_043823375.1 Candidatus Omnitrophota bacterium
TGGAAAGAAACCCTGCGCGCGCGGGCCTTGTGAAGAAGGCCTGGAAGTGGAAATGGTCAAGCGCCGCTTTTCACGCGGGGGAGGTAATGGAAAGCGTGGTGGAGCTTTCGGATATGGCGGAAATAATGAACCTTAAGGGAAGTGATTGGAAAGAGTATATAACGGATAAGGATGATCCGGTGGAGATGGATGAAATAAGAAAACGCGCAATGCTCGGCAGGCCATGGGGAGGATCCGGTTTCACAAAAGCGTTATCAAAAATATTCGGGTTTAGTGTGTCTACCCGGGAAAAAGGCAGGCCCAGGAAGAAAAAATAGTATTGTACCTAATTTTTCCCAAAAAGCAATACCTTGAAATCTCTGTTGACATCACAGAGATTTCAAGGTATTCTTTATGCATGATAAAAAGAAAAAATGAAGAAAAGATCATAGGTCAATTGCTGAAAAAGAATCCTGTAGTGGGTATGATAGGCGCAAGACAGGTGGGGAAGACCACTCTTGCCGGGGAAATAGCTAAAAGCAGTAAAAGCCCTCACACGATCTTTGATCTTGAGAATACCGAAGATATCTCCCGTTTGTCTGATCCGATGTTAGCGCTTAAAGGTCTGGAGGGGATAGTAATAATCGATGAGGTGCAGAAAGTACCCGGTATCTTTCAGGTTTTAAGAGTCCTTGCCGACCGGCGGTCAGGAAAAACCAGATTTTTAATACTTGGCAGCGCGTCGCCCGAACTGTTAAAGCAAAGCGCGGAATCCCTGGCCGGGAGAATAGCTTATCATGAGCTTGGAGGTTTCGCGCTGGATGAAGTAGGCGCGGTGAATCTTGAAAAGCTTTGGTTGAGAGGCGGCTTTCCCAAGTCTTTCACGGCAAGGTCCCTGAACGACAGTATTGACTGGCGGAAAAGTTTTATGAAGACATATCTTGAAAGAGACCTGCCGCAATTCGGTATATCCGTCAGTTCACAGACATTACGCAGATTCTGGAATATGCTCGCCCATTATCATGCTCAAATATGGAACGCTTCGGAGTTTGCCAGGTCTTTCGGTGTGGCGGATACTACTATCAGGCATTATCTCGATATTCTCGCTTCCACGTTTGTTGTACGCCAGCTTCAGCCGTGGCATGAGAATATTTCCAAGAGACAGGTGAAAGCGCCGAAAATATATATAACGGATACGGGTATACTGCATACTCTGTTGAATATCAGGACTGAAGAAGATCTGGTATCACATCCCAAGGTCGGAGCTTCATGGGAAGGATTTATAATAAACCAGATCATACAGCAGACAGGAGCAGATAGAGAAGAATGCTATTTTTGGTCGACTCATTCCGGCGCGGAACTGGATCTATTGATCATGAAAGGGAGGACGCGTGTAGGGTTTGAGATAAAATACACGAGTTCTCCCAAAGTAACTCTTTCAATGAAAACAGCGATAAAAGATCTAGGGCTTAAACGATTATTTGTGGTCCATGCCGGGGATAAGAGTTACCCCATGTCGGATAAGATAGGTGCCGTAGCGGCAGGGAATCTTCTTGAAGAGATTAAACCATTATAGCCCGGGGAAAATGGAGGGAATTATATGCCGCCGCTTAAGGAAGCGCCATTCGTGTCTGTCCCTAATTCCCCCTATTTCATCCTTCGCGCCATTTTATTTTTCTGATCAAAAGGCAAAAACAATTTCCGAAAATATTTGACAAAAGCTCAATATTCGTATAAAATTGAGCCATGAGGTATATATATAGATCACAGGAAAAGAATATACTTGATGCGGTCAGACGGAATAAGAGCGTTCTGCTGCTTGGCGCGAGGCAGACCGGAAAAACTACTCTTATCAACAGGATAGAGCATGATCTCGCCATATCGCTTATTCGTCCGGATATAAGACAACGATACGAAAAAGAGCCGGGCCTTTTAGCAGGGGAAATAGAAGCTATCGCTGAAAAGAAAAGATCGGGGCGTCCTCTGGTTCTTCTTGATGAGATCCAGAAGGCCCCGGAGCTTTTAAATGTAGCCCAGGATATTATCGATCGGAAAGTAGCGAATTTTATTTTCACCGGTTCTTCCGCGAGGAAGCTTTACCGGGGAGCAAAGGCAAATTTGTTGCCGGGTAGGGTGATAGCCGCGAGACTTGATCCCTTTACTTTGACGGAATTCGGAACAAATGAGATAAAGGATAGATTGTTCTATGGGGCTCTTCCGGGGATCATGCAGGTAGAAGACACTAAAAACAGGGAAAAAGACCTGGAGTCTTATGTGACTACATATCTTGAGGAAGAGGTGCGGGCAGAGGCTCTTGTAAGACAGCTTGGATCTTTCGCCAGGTTTCTGGAATACGCCGCGTCAGAATCCGGAGATATAGTAAACTTCAGAAAACTTTCGCAGGAAATAGGCGTAGCGCATACTACAATAAAAGATTACTATCAGGTGCTTGAAGACTGTCTTATCGCGGAAAGGGTAGATCCTCTCACAAAAAGCAGGACGCGCAAGAAGCTTACCAAGTCCAGTAAATATCTTTTTTTTGACATGGGAGTAAGAAGAGTAGCGGCACGGGAAGGTACCAGGCCTCCGAGAGACAGGTTTGGTAGTTTATTTGAACAGTTTGTGGGGCTTGAACTCATACGGTCTGGACGGTTATCGGATAGGAATGTCAAGATACTATTCTGGCGCGATCCTGACGGTCCAGAGGTGGATTGGATTATAGAGAGGGAAGATGAGTATATCCCTATTGAGGTAAAATGGACTGATGCCCCTTCTGAGAGGGATATAAAACATCTCAGGACTTTTCTCAGTGAGTATAAGAATTCTACGACCGGATATCTTGTTTGTCAGACACCCAGAAGGGTGAAACTTGACAAAAATATTTACGCTGTTCCCTGGAAAGAAACAGACGATTTGGTTACATAATGCCCGCCACCATCGAATAATAGCGACAGACACGAATGGCGCTTCCTTAAGCGGCGGCAGATAATTCCCTCTGTTTTCTCCGGGCTATTCTATTTTTTATTTACATACCTCCGCTCATGTCCGTAAAATATATAACCATGCCAGATGATCCGGATTACATAAAAAGGTTATGCGGACAGAAGTAAATATGGATTTTTGAAAAGAATTATTTGCTTTGGGGCTACTTTGCCGGATCGCTTCAGGTTTTATGGAGGATTGAAACGTATAACGCACACTCTCAGCCTATTTCATGGCGCGCTGTTCTGTTTGATTTTCAAATAGACATACGTTATAATACGGGCTATGAAGAAATATATATTACATGAAGGGTCGGGGCGGATAGAGACTCATATTGATTTTAAGGGGGACCTGAATGAGCAGCAGTATGAGGTGGTTACTTCGGCGGAGGGGCCGTGCCTTGTGCTGGCGGGGGCGGGGAGCGGGAAGACGCGGACTCTGATATACCGCCTGGCGTATCTTCTGGAGCGGGGGGTACCGCCTAAGGATATACTGCTTATGACGTTTACCAATAAAGCCTCCAGGGAGATGCGGGACCGCACGGAGATGCTTCTTAAGTATACGCCTAAGGGTTTGTGGAGCGGGACGTTCCATCATATAGGCAACCGGTCTTTAAGGCTGTATGCCGAATATCTGGGGTATAAGAAGGATTTCGGGATACTTGATGAGCATGATTCGCGTGACCTGATAAAGGCGTGCATGAAAGTGGCTGGGGCAAGGGCGAAAGAAGAGAGGTTCCCGAAGCCTTCCGTGATACATTCGATCATCAGCCTTTCCGTTAATACCAGAAATTCCGTGGCTAATATCCTCGCGGAACGATATCCGTATTTCGAAAAATTTTCCGGGGAGATAGAACAGGTAAGGATTTTGTATGAGAAGAAGAAGAAGGCCTCCAGTAATATGGATTATGATGATCTCCTTTTTAACTGGAAACTGCTTCTTGAAAGCGTCCCGCCCGCGCGGAAAAGGTTTACGGAACAGTTCCGGTATATAATGGTCGATGAATATCAGGATACTAATTTCCTTCAGGCTGAGATAGTGGACATGCTCGGAGAAACGCACGGGAATATACTTGCCGTCGGGGATGACGCTCAGTCCATTTATTCTTTCCGGGGGGCGCGGGTCGAGAATATACTTAATTTTCCGAAAAAGTTCGCGAACGCGCGGGTGTTCAAGCTTGAGACGAATTACCGGTCCACTCCGGAAATACTTAACCTGGCGAATGATTCTCTTTCCAATAACAAGAACCAGTTCTACAAGAAACTTCAGGCTGTTAACCCGTCGCTTGAGACTCCGGTGCTTGTGGAGGTGAAGGACTTGTATTCCCAGGCGAAGTTTGTGGCGCAGAGGGTGCTTGAGATGCGGGAGGAAGATGTTCCGCTGAAAGACATGGCTGTACTTTTCAGGGCGCATTATCAGTCGGCTGAACTGGAAATGGAGCTTGTTAAAAGAGGGATACCTTATGTGGTAAGAGGGGGTATACGCTTTTTTGAACAGGCTCATATAAAAGACGTGCTCGCGTATATGCGCATAGTTATTAACCCCGTTGATGAGATCGCGTGGATGAGGACTCTTACTCTTTGCCCGGGGATAGGCCCGGGGTACGCCGAGAAAATATACGCGTCTTTCCGCGCGGGAGGGATGGACCTCAGGGGTTTTATAAAGAGCGATGTCTCACGCGTCGTGCCTAAGAAGGCGCAGAAGGGGTATGAGCGTTTCCGGAAGATAATGGACGCTTTAACCCTCGCGGGGCAGGAGTCCGGCCCGGGCGGCATGATACGTATGGTGCTGGAAGAAGGCTATGAGTCTTACGCGCTCGCGAATTATGAGAACGGTAAAGACAGAATAGAAGACATACATGAACTGATAAATTTTTCGCACGATTATCCCGAAGTTAATGAATTCCTGAACGATATAACTCTCAGGGAGAATTTTCGCGGTGAAACCGTGGCTGGGGCGAATGAGGATGACGAGCATCTTATCCTTTCGACCATACACCAGGCGAAAGGCCTCGAGTGGGGCGCTATCATGGTTATAGGCCTTTGTGAAGGGCAGTTCCCGCATCCGAAGGCGCTGGCTGAGAACGGGGAGATGGAAGAGGAACGCAGGCTTTTTTATGTGGCTGTGACAAGGGCCAGGAAATATCTGTACCTTATCCATCCGATCACGCGTTTTGATTACCAGATGGGGACTGTGGTGGCCAGGCACAGCAGGTTCCTGGAAGAACTTGCTCCGTCGGATTATGAAGTATGGGAAGTGGATTCCTCCCGCGCGGACGCGGCGTTTTTTGATATGGGCCCGGAAACCGGCGGATCCGGCGGATATGACATAGATTCGGGGTATGACAGCCCTGACGGGGATACATTGATAGAGCTTTAATATGGCCCGCGAAGCGCGTGATGTCACTCAGCTTCGCCGGGAAGAGAGATGAGTAGGGAGGATTCTTTTGGTCAAGCGGCAGTCCGCATCGGGCGGTGTGGTCATAAAAATAGAGAGAGGGAGCCCCAAGGTCCTTCTTATCCGGGACAGCTACGGACACTGGACCTGGCCGAAAGGGCATATTGAAAAAGGGGAAACGCCTGAGGAAGCGGCTCTCAGAGAGATCCGGGAGGAGACAGGGCAGAAAAATACCCGTATACTGGAAGAGCTGGGAAGGCAGAAATACCGGTTTACTTTAAAAGGCGCGGTGATATCTAAAACTGTATATATTTATCTGGTCAAGGCCTCCGCGAGGGAGAAACTGCGGATACAGGCCTCTGAAATAGAAACAGGGAAATGGTTCCGGCCGGAAGAAGCGGTAAGAAGAATAGAATACGAGGGGTCCGTGGAATTGCTGAAAAAGGGCCTTAAGAGGTTTAATGAAATTTTCCGCGAAGGGGACAAGGTGTAAAATGGAGGAGAGAGCCATAAAAGCGGTATTGTTCGATTTGGGGAACGTCGTCGTTAAAATAGATACGTCGGCGCTTACAAGAGAATGGGCCGCGGCAGGTAAGGCCAGCGAGAAAGACAGCATGGAGTATTTTCTGGATTCCAAGAACATGAACCGGTACATGGAAGGGAAACTCACGTCTTCTCAGTTTTATGAAAAAACGCGCAGGCTTTTTAAACTCGGCCTTAAATACAATGATTTTTACAGGGTATGGAACAGCATATTTCTGCCTTATCCCGAGATGGAGGAACTGATCCGGGCGATAAGGGCGAAATACCCTGATATCAGGCTCGGGCTCGTTTCGAACACAAATGAGTCGCATTACGAACATATAAGAGAGCATTATGAAATACTTGATGCCTTTGATTTTCACGTTGTCTCTCATGTGATCGGTATCCAGAAACCGAATTCGAAGATCTTCCAGGAAGCGTTGCGCCTTGCCGGTACACTGGCGCGAAACACGTTTTTTACGGATGATCGCGAAGACCTTATAGCGGGGCAAGGATAATAGGCATACACGCGTACCTTTTTACCGGGCATGAAAAGTTAAGAGAGCATCTGGCGAAATTCGACATTATCATATAACTGAGCGTTACCCGCATTTATATTTCACGATACAACGA
>JBDRAX010000268.1:0-22855 GCA_043823375.1 Candidatus Omnitrophota bacterium
GGGCCGTATTCATGATGTATTTTTTTATTCATGATCCTGTTAAGTTCATCCGCGGTCTCTACTACGGAATAACTGGCCCCGCAGGCGGCGTTAAACACCTTACCGGCGGCTCCGGGGGCCTCGCACGCCGCCAGGTTAGCCTGAGCGGCATTCAAGACATAAGTAAAATCTCTCGACTGTTTTCCGTCCCCGTGTATGACGCAAGGCATGTCTTTAGACAACCTGTCTATAAAAGCGGGGATCACCGCCGAATACATGGATTCCGGATTCTGTCTCGGCCCGAAAACATTAAAATATCTGAGGCATACCGTCTCAAGCCCCATCGTCATACTGAACATCCTGCAATAATATTCCGCCGCGAGTTTACTTACCCCGTATGGAGATATCGGCAGCGGCAGCCATGCTTCATTCTGCGGGAATTTTTCACAGTTCCCGTAAACGGAACTGCTTGAAGCGTATACAAACCTCTTCACCCCGCTGTCTCTGGCGCACAAAAGCAGATTAAGCGTGCCGTTAACATTCACATCATTGGTAACGACCGGTTCCTCTATGCTTCTGGCCACGCTTCTTATAGCCGCCTGGTGAAGCACATAATCTATGCCGTCCACCGCTTTCTTTACGTCGCGGACGCTGCGGATATCTCCTTTATGAAAATCGACTTTGTCTCTGAAAGCCGCCAGATTTTCTTCTTTGCCGGTGGAAAGGTTATCAAGCACTCTTACATAATGTCCGCGCCGGATAATCTCTTCCGCTATATTCGAACCTATAAAACCAGCGCCTCCAGTAACAAGATATTTCTTCATCCGGATCAATCTCCCTTTCCGCTCCCAAATCCGAGTTTATAACATTAAAGTTTGATGATATTCTCTCCCCTGATACCTTTTTTCTCAAAAATATTCCTGGTATCGAATATCAGCTTCGCGTTCCGCGCGATCATCTTATAATCGACGCCGCTGTGATCCGCGACAACAATAACTATATCCTGTTTCTTAAGCATAGCCGGCGTAAGAGCGCATGACTTTTCTTTTATGGAAGCTATGTTGAGATAAGGTATATACGGGTCATGATAGGAAACAACAGCTTTATTGTGGTATAGTTTTTCTATTATCTCGAGCGCCGGAGACTCCCGGAGGTCGTTTACGTCTTTCTTATAAGTCACGCCCATGAGGAATACTTTTGCCTTACCAAGTTTTTTTCCGTGCCGCTTAAGAATGCCTTCTACCCTGTTCACCATTTCTCCGGGCAGCATCCGGTTTATTTCAGCGGCAAGGTCTATTACCTTTGTCTTGAAACCTACTTTTCGCGCTTTCCAGGAAAGATACATGGGATCCGCCGGAATGCAATGCCCCCCTATTCCCGGGCCGGGGTAAAACGGCATGAAGCCGAACGGTTTTGTCTTTGCCGCTTCAATTACCTCCCATACATCTATGCCAAGCTTATGGCATAACATCGCGAATTCATTTATAAGCCCGATATTAACTATACGGAATGTATTTTCGAGCAGTTTAGTTACCTCCGCCACTTCACAACTCGAGACCCCTATTACATTATCAAGGATGCTTGAATAGACAAGTTTCCCCAAACTCGTGCTTTTTTCGCTGATCCCGCCAATAACTTTCGGGATATTACTGAAGCTGTATTTCTCGTTTCCCGGGTCTATTCTTTCAGGTGAAAACGCGAGGAGAAAATCCCTTTCCACTTTATATCCGCTTTTTTCAAGTTCAGGAAGTATCACATCTCTCGTTGTACCGGGATATGTGGTACTCTCAACGATGATCAGCTGTCCGGGCCGGAGCCTTTTTTTCAAAGTACGGCTCGCGTGAAGGATATACGATATATCCGGATCTTTAATTTTCCTGAGCGGAGTCGGCACGCAGACTATGATCACATCCGAGGTATTTAAAACATCGTCACAGGTACCAGGGTTAAATTTCCCTTTTTTAATGATCCCGGCAAGTTCTTTTGAGCTGATATCGTTGATATATGATTCTCTTTTCCGCAATTTTTCTATGCGTTTCATGTCAGTATCAAAACCGTTGACTTCAAATCCTTTTTTGCAGAATTCAAGCGCTATCGGCAGCCCGACATATCCTAACCCTACCACAGTTATAACGGCGTTTTTTTTCTCAATTTTCTTTTTCAGATCCGAGAAAATATTCATATACTCCCCCATCCCTTTGATACCTCAAATTACCATTCTATTATCTCAGCTTTTGCTTTGAGAGCTTTCCACCATTCGATGTTGCTCTTATACCATTCTATCGTGCGTTTCAGATTACCGTCAAAATCGGATTTCGGAGCCCACCCGAGGCTTTTTATCTTACCGGAATCAAGCGCGTACCTCCTGTCATGGCCCGGCCGGTCGTTCGCGTATTTAATAAATTCACGGCCTTTTCCCATGGCTGACAATATTTTTTCCGTAAGATCGTAATTAGCGAGGCAGTTCCCTCCTCCGATGTTATATATTTCACCGGGCTTTCCTTCATGAAGGATAAGGTCAATGCCCGAACAATTGTCTTCCACAAAAAGCCAGTCCCTTATATTCCCGCCGTCACCGTAAAGAGGCACTTTTTGCCCGCTCAATAGATTTGTTATAAAAAGAGGGATAAGCTTTTCCGGATACTGGTACGGCCCGAAATTATTGGAACTCCTGACAATTGTGACAGGCAGGGAATATGTTGCAAAATATGAAAACGCGAGAAGATCCCCGGCCGCCTTTGTAGCTGAATAGGGGCTGTTAGGTTTGATCGCGTCTTCTTCCCGTGAAAGGCCTTCAGCCACACTTCCGTAAACTTCATCAGTGCCGATCTGTATAAATCTCGAAATACCGGCTTTTTTCGCTTCATCAAGAAGAGTTTTAACCCCGTATACATTTGTTTTCAAAAAATCATCCGGATATTTTATGGACCTGTCCACATGCGTTTCAGCGGCAAAATTAACTACGCAATCAACTTCAGATAAAAGCCCGGAGACCAGGCTCTTATCGCAGATATCGCCCCTGACAAAGGAATATCTGATATCCCCGGATATATCGCTCAGGTTTTCCGGGTTTCCGCAATATGTAAGTTTATCAAGATTAATTATACGTATATCTTTATATCTATGGAACATATGACGGATAAAATTCGACCCTATAAAGCCGCACCCGCCGGTAACAAGTAATTTCATGTTTGCCCCCGCCCCTCACACAATACCGCGTATAATATTAGCCCCGAATTTATCAATATTATATATAAATCGGAGATTTGCGCCGTTATTATACTTAATTTAATAATGGCTACTATTTTAAGAAGTGATTATAGCATATTGCCTGAATGACCGCAATAAATTCATAAGGTTTAAAAATCTCCGTTTACCGGGGTTGGGATCTTTTTCACGTAGAGGCGTATTCTCCCTGCAAAAGGTAAAAAAACGGTGAAAAATACCGGCACGATAACTAAGTTATCTTTCCAGGGATCCCGGAGGACGTTTATTGAATGAACGGCTGAGCCCGATCGGAAGATCCGGAAAAGCTTTAATCTTGAACGCGAACCAGAAAGTGAAATCATCTTTAAGAAAATTACTTCCGTCAACATCATACACCAGCTCCAGTTCCCAGCAATGCAGGTCCCTGATCAATGAAATCTGCTGTTCTTCTATTGACCCTCCCTGTATATCTATCCGTTCGTATAAACCCACGGCCCATTTAGGGTTAATCCTGTAGCGCATGTCAAACGTGAACTGGTTGCGTGAATCAGGATCCATTTTTTCGTATCTGTAACCGGTTGCCATCTGAAACCTTTCGGTAGGCTTAATCGTGGTTTCAATGCTCGCGGTACTCAACGCCTGGTTTTTGGGGGCCACAACAATCTGCGAATCTATAAAAAACCAGTCATACGGACTGATCTCAACATCGAACTTGAGGTTTCGGAACTGTCCTCCATCCTCAAACTCGATCTCTCTTTTTTTTACGCGGAACAGATACTCGATACTGACAATGGACCTTATAAAATCCACGGATATCATATCATTTCCCGCGTGCCTTTTTGTCTGTAATTTGTTCTCCAGAGAAAAAAGTACAAAGTTCTCTTTTTCAAGCGAATCCACGACATCCATCTGGTAAAGATTATCCCTGTCCACGGTAGGCTGATGCCTGTGGAAATACCCCGCTCTTGGAACGATAATATGCCTTAATCCGTTTATATCAAACCCCAGATAATTCGTCTTAACATCATAGATCCGGTGGAACCGGGAAAATACGTCAAGCCCGACTCCGAAAGCGGCCCTTGCCACAGCATGCCCGCTCCATTTGGTCTGGTCATAAACCGTCTCCTGGAACGTGCCGAACGGCACGAGATTAACAGGGCCTATACCGGTGACATAAGAAAGCCTGTGCCAGGTATCCAGCCTGTTTACCTTTTCAGGGGGGTTTTTTTCAAAGGCGTATTCTTTCTCAAATCTGGTAGCGGAATATTCCGCGCCGTAATAAAAATTAGTCTCCCATAGCCTCTGGTCAGGAATAATAAGCTTAAACTCAGGCAGCTTCTGAGTGACCGTATAAAAATCATGGAACCTTTTATTCGCGTTAAAATTGAAAGTATAATTACTCCTGTCGGAAATTATGGACACATAGTTATTTGGCACAGGGTTATTTTCTTCGTATTCATTATAGAAGTAATCTTTAAGAACATATTCATCGCTCATCTTATTAAATTCGACCATACCTACGGTCCGCGGGTCAAATTCTATCCGGTGTTTCCACTGGAACCTCTTACGAAGCTCAGGGGAGTTGTTCTCGTCGCGGAACGCCTCTCGTCTATATGTACCCCAGTCATTCTGCTCGATAAAATAGAATCTGAACAGCCCCTCGCCAAGTCCGGTCAGGTTAAAATCAGAGGCGTTATAATAAATGTCGGCACCCTCCGCGAACCCCTTCTCTGTCCTGTAATCGAGGAGAACATCGACTCTGCTGTTGCCTTTTATATAGAACCTCCAGGCTGATAACAGGAAATATCCCCAGTCGCTGTTCCACCCCGGGATAAACTGGACTTTAGCTCGGCTCTGTATGATGGGATGATAATAATAGGGCAGCCAGAGTACAGGAACCTTGCCGATATAAAAAACTACATTTTTCGCGATCACTTTTTCATTCGGGAACACCCGGATCTCATTAGCCGCTATACGGTAATGGGGTTCATCCAGATCACAGGTAGTAACACATCCTTTTTTAAGCAGATACTCATTTTCCCCGACTTTACCTGTCTCTTCAGCGTGCGCGAACCACGGGAAAGCGTCAAGCTCTCCCCCTAAGATCTCTCCTTTTTTGTTGATAAAGTCATACCTTATCCTGTCACCGGTCAGGACTTTTTCCGTCTGCTCAATGCGGACATTTCCCTCACAAAGCGCCTGGCGGGTCTTAGTATTAAGCTCTATTCTGTCGCATGTAAGTTTCACATCGCCATAATCGATAGATACATTACCTTCAGCTGATACTGCTCCGCTTTCCTCGAAAAGCTCTACTTTATCTCCGTTAACAATTATGGGATACACCGCTTTGACTTTGGATAAGTCGTCATCCACAGCGGCAAAAGACGGTAAAACAGCTGAAAACACGCTGAAAACCACTATAATCAAGGCTTTTAGTTTTGACATACACCTGCCGGATATTACATTTGTTATTGTTCCAAAAAAGATTGAATGCAGTATATCATAAAAGATATATTTTGCGCAATACCATATTCAGTGCCGCGGAAAAGACATTATGACCGGTTTTATTGTTATATGGAAGAACTTTTTTTCAGATTTCAACTACGCGGAACAGACCACATTCCGCCCTGTACGTTTGGCCCGATATAAGGCGGTATCCGCTTTGTCTATAAGCGAGCTTACATCTTCCCCGTCATGCGGGAATGTGGCAATACCTATGCTGACAGTTATTCTCACTTTTTCGTCGAACGCTTTTATTTCATCCTCCTCAACGGACCTTCTTAACCGCTCGGCTACCGTAACCGCGAGTTCCTTTGTGGTTTCGGGAAGCACGACACAAAACTCCTCCCCGCCATACCTGGCGATCATGTCAACTTCACGCACAGAGTTCCTCAACTTTTCCGATATTTTTTTCAGGACAGCGTCCCCTACCAGATGGCCGTATTTATCATTGCATTGTTTAAAATGGTCTACATCCACCATGCCGATCGAAAAAGTAAGCCCCAGCCTGCGGGCACGGTCCACTTCCTCTTCCAGCCTGTACATTAAATACCTGCGCAGATAAACCTCCGTGAGGCCGTCTATAATGGAAAGCTCCTGGACTTTCTCATATAATTCCACTTTTCGGAACTCAAGGGTTATCTGCGGAATAAGCAGGCGAAACCTCCCGAAGCTCGACCTTGATCCGCCTTCTATCGCCAGTATGGAAGAGATCCTTTCACCTACAAAAAGCGGGAATATCATACAAGTATCCGCTCTTATGTTCAAACGATCAAAAGTCCTGAAATCATCCGTCCTGTTCAAAAACACGGGTTTGAAATCCTTCTCCGCGCAGAATTCGACTACCATGTTATAATCCATCACCGTGCCGGCGTCAGCGTAATAGTCCTCCGCCCCGACGTTTTTAGATACCCCTTTACTGAACTTGCCTTTTTTAAACATGATAAGATGCGCGGCATTGAAAACGAAATTCTCGCGAAGAAAGGCGAACAGCGCGTCAAAGAGATCCTCGGATTTCAAAACCGGAGCGAGCTGTTTTGTTATTTCATACAGCCTGGACATCCTGTTAAGCTCATTTTCAATTTTACGGCCGCGCCTGTCCACGACATCAAGTTCGTTTACTATACCGTTATACCGCCTCCCCTCGGAAAGGATGTTTGTCTTCTGGAACAGCAGGAAAGAAGCGTACAGCGTTTTCACCATATAGCTCGCTCCCGCGCCGGAGATAAAAAGGCTCATGAGGACCGCTACATCTACCATGTTTAACGCCCCCAGAAAACGGTACATCAACAGGAACAACAAGTTCATCACAAGAAGCACAAAAGTCAGCCTGAGGTTCATGATATAAGGCGCTATCATGAAAATAAGAGAAATCATGAATAATACAAGATATTCATCGCCATGCGGATATTTGTAGAATATCCAGCTGAGCAGCATAAGCATGATATTCACGGAAAAAATCATACTCTCGCTTATCCTGGAAATTATTTTGCGCATACTATGTTCTTCCCTTTTGATTTCGCCTCATACAGGCACCTGTCAGCTTCCCAGATTATATCTTCCCTGAGCCGCGCGTCCTGAGGGAATACTGCCACGCCTATGGATACGGTCACAAAGCGTTTTTCTCTTCTAAGTATAATAGGTGTATTCATTATCTCTTTTCTGATCTCATCCGCGAATTTAACGGCGGTTTTCCGGTCATGGTTAAGCGCGAGAAAAACAAATTCTTCTCCGCCATACCGACCCACCATATCCCCCGCGGACATTTTGTTTACCATTATTTTGCCTATATTTCTGAGCGCTTCATCCCCGGAGATGTGCCCGTGTTCGTCATTAAAACTCTTGAAATTGTCGATATCTATCATAAGGAGCGCAAAAGAACGGTCGCTCCTTAAAGCTCTTTTAACCTCTTCCTCAAGCCTTTCCATAAAATGCCTTCTCACATATAACCCCGTAAGGCCGTCCTTTATCGCCAGTTCCTCGGTTTGTTTGTAAAGCCGCGCGTTTTCGATCGCGACAGCGGTAAGCTGCCCTATAATGTCAAGAAGGCGCAATTCATGCTGGCCGAAAGCGGACTCCCTGGTACTGTCGACTCTCAATATCCCCAGCACATTCCCCTCGATTATCAAAGGTTTACTTATTAACGAGATGAAATCTTCCTTGGATTCCTCATCGTCCACTGAAAACCTGTAATCTTTCCTGACATCTTTCACAAGAAGGCTTTTCACGTTTTTAAGGACCCACCTGTCAAATATACCGCCTTTTTTCATAGAAACAGCCTGCCGGTTTCTATCTTTAGCGGAAAAAGCGAGGTTAAGCTCCTTATGCGGTTCATCCAGCATGTACAGAAGCACCCTTTTCCCTTCTCCGAAAAGTTCAAGGGTCTTATCACCCACAATACGCACGACTTCATCCTCAGACAGGGAAATGCTCAAACTGTCCGCGATATCCTTTATGTAAAGAAGGCTGTCTACCTTCTTGCCCATGGCTTCTACCTCAGCCTCACGGTTCCTGTGATGGTTACTTATAAGATTCGTATCCTCATGTATTTTTTCCATTGTCACAGTATAATCCTGATTAGAAACAGAGATCTTTCTGGATATATAGTAACCCGCGAAACTGTTAAGGAAAAAAGCGAGGATAAGAACAGAATAGTAATAAGGGTTCAAATCTGTAAGCGGTTTATATAGAAAAATCATAGCGATAAGAAAAGACCCCATACCGCCAAGTACACCGAGAGAAGCCCAGAAAAGCATTATCACAAGGCTCATCGCGATCAACAGGCTTATGACAATGAATCCCAGATGTTCAACTGAGCTCTTAAGCGCGGGAACTCCGTTGACAAGAAAATATAAAAGCCCTATGAACAGCACCGCTGCCACAGGTATAAGAAGGTTCCTTTTTATAAAAGGAGTCATAGGGAAAATTCAGTATTGTGGTTAATTACTTAAAAATAACACGATTCATTAACATATAATTAACCCCGTCATACAACAAATTCCACCGGCCGGGGGACGGAACTACCTGCCGCAGATGTCATTTCATGTTCAAATGATCGTTTTTTCTGTATTCTTATCAAAAAAGTGTATACTGCCCATGTCAAAAACAACATCCATATCCTGATTGATCTGCGGATTAGCGTCCCCTGATATCCTCGCCACCAGGATATGCTTGCCGCTGTTCAAATGTATATACACTTCAGACCCCAAGTGTTCCACGACTTCACATGTCATGGTTACTATATTTTCAGGCGGAGCTTCGGACACGAACAATTTGTCATATATATGTCCTCACTGCGTATTCCCATGATAAGGCGTTTATCCAGATACTCTTCCAGGGCGTTATACATTCCCTCCACTATCCTTATACGGAAATTACCTTCGTCAAAATACAGTTTTCTCTCGATCTTTATTATCTTTCCCTCCATAAAATTCATAGGAGGCGCGCCGATAAAACTGGCTACAAACTTATTTACGGGAGAATTATATACTTTTGTAGGCGTATCGATCTGATGTATGACTCCGTCCTTCATGACTACTATTCTGTCCCCGAGAGTCATAGCTTCAGTCTGGTCATGGGTAACATAGATCATCGTGGCCTGAAGCCGTATATGCAGCCTGTGCAGTTCCATTCTCATCTGCACTCTCAATTTGGCGTCAAGATTACTTAAAGGCTCGTCAAAAAGGAACACCATCGGTTTACGCACTATGGACCTGCCCACGGCAACTCTCTGGCGCTGTCCGCCCGAAAGTTCCTTCGGTTTTCTGTTAAGAAGTTTTTCCAGTCCCAGTATGGCGGCCGCTTCCCTGACCCTTGAATCGATCTCGTCTTTAGGATATTTTTTAAGTTTCAGGCCGAAGGCCATATTGCCATATACCGTCATATGAGGATACAACGCGTAATTCTGGAATACCATAGCGATATCCCTGTCTTTCGGAGGGATATTATTGACCCGCCTGTTGCCGATAAAAATATCACCGCCCGTAGATGTTTCCAACCCGGCTATCAATCTCAACGTAGTAGACTTCCCGCAGCCTGACGGCCCTACAAGAGCGACAAATTCCTTGTTGGCAACTTCAAAGCTCACATCATTGACCGCGACTACCCCGCCATCAAAAACCTTGCTCACGTTTTTTAATGTAACCTGTGCCATATTACCGCCTTCTGGGTAAAAGTTTTATTTTTTATATACAATACAACTAACTTAAAGTCAACATATAAAAACCGTCATAGATATATCGATAACGTCAAAGGCTGTCAGAAAACCGGGTCAGGTTTTTCCACATTAGTTTTTTTCTTCGATCTTTCCTGTACGCGGGGTAATGTTTCTAAATACCCGGACAGTTTACACAAAGTATCAACAAGGTTTTTCCTGTGCACGATCAGGTCAATAAGCCCGTGTTCCAGCAGAAATTCCGAACTCTGAAACCCCTTGGGCAACTCCTGTTTTATCGTCTGTTCAATGACACGCGGCCCGGTAAATCCGATAAGAGCTTCGGGTTCCGCTATGATAACATCGCCCAGCGAAGCGAAACTCGCCATGATACCCGCCATCGTGGGATTCGTCAGAACGGAAATAAACAGCCCTCCGTTACGGTTCAGCCGGTCAAGCGCCGCGCTGGTTTTTGCCATCTGCATAAGTGAAAGCATACCTTCATACATCCTCGCGCCGCCGCCTGACCCGGAAACGATGATAAGCGGGATCTTTTCTTTGTCAGCGTACTCGATAAGCCTGGTAAGTTTTTCTCCCACGACTGAGCCCATTGACCCCATGATAAAACGGGAATCCGTTACCCCAAGCGCAACACGCCTTCCCTTTATGGTACCTTCTCCGGTAACCACCGCGTCTTTGAGCCCGGTTGTCTTCTGATCTTTTTTTATTTTAGAGGGATAATCACTCGGCCCTTTAAATTCAAGAGGGTCTTTACTTACCATGTTCTTATACATTTCCCTGAACGAACCGCTGTCGAGAATTTTCTCGATTCTTTCATAGGCGCCCATACGGAAATGGTAATCACATTTAGGGCAGACCTCAAGATTATCTTTAAGTGTTTTGTTATACAGAAGATCCCCGCACTTAGGGCATTTCGTCCATAAACCGCCCGGGATCTCTTTTTTTCTCGCTCTTCCGAATATGGGTTTTTTTGAAAAAAACACAATCTCCGCCTTTACGTTTTAGTATTATTTTCTATGCCTTGTTTCTGTCCAGAACGTAAAAATAAACTTTACAGAAAATCCCTTTCACCCGCGTCTCCCGCGGAACTTATCTCAGGGAGTACGTACAAAGTTGCCTTCAAGAACGTTTATCACTAACCCCGTTAATAGTTTAGGGTAAAAATATGTCGACTTCTGCGGCATCATATCCCCTTTTTCCGCTACAGCCCTCAGCTGGCTGACAGGCGTAGGGTTCATCAGAAAAGCGGCTTTATGGCTTCCGCCTTTGACTAAAGCTACAGCTTCTTCAGCGTCGCGGAGATACGTTATGTTACCCTCAACAGCTCCCGCGGCCAGAAGATCTCTTAAAATACAATTATGCAGCACACTTACATCAAGCTGTTTCCATTCGTCCGATTTATCTTCCTTCATAAGGCTAAGTATACCGCTTTTATCCTTACTGCTGATGAACAGATAATCCTCTCCTGAGAAATAACCGTATACATATCCCGACGGCGCTTCTTTTTCAAGGCGTTCCATAAGGCCTGGAAGGCTTTTGTATCTTGTGACATCGAAGTATCCGCCGAGCTTTTTTTCTACCGCGGCTGAAGAGTGATCCGGCATATCCTTAATAACCCTGTGCGTTGCCATTACCGTAAGGTCGTTTCGCTCATCCATATCGGCAAAATACATCATCACATAATCCGCGCTGCCGTCATACCCCTCCTGCTGTCTGCATATATCCCTGTATGTCCTGGCAACTTCGTATCTGTGATGCCCGTCAGCGATAAGCACCCTTTTATCCTTCATCTGATCTACTATCGTATTAACCTCGTTCCGGTCGAGTAAACGCCATACCCTGTGACAGCCATCTTCCAGATCCGCCGTAATTACGGGAGGCGTTCCCATACATTTTTCGAGTATACCGTAAATTCTTCCTTTTCTGTCATCATATAAAGTAAAAATCGGGCTTAAGTTGCTTTTTACCTGTTTTATCAGGTTCATTCTGTCTTCCTTGGGCCTGGCGAGAGTATGTTCATGAGGGATCACGGCATCATTACCGCGTTCACCTATCTTCATGAGCCCGATAAAACCAACTCTGCGGCACATAGTCCCTTTATGATCATAGTCCTGCGCGTACACGTAAAAAACCTCTTCCTGATCTTTTACAAGTATACCCAGTTCCTGCCATTCCTTTAAAAAATCCCTCGACCTTGTATATTTATTGTTAAGCGCGTTATCCCCGTCAAAAGACCTGCCTAATATGAGCCTGATAATATTATAATCGCTCTTATCGTACAGATCGTCACTCATATTCCCGGAAATAACATCATATGGAGGGGCCATTACATTTTCGTAAGATCCGCCTATTTTGCCGGCATTATACAATAACCCGTTAAATGGTTTTATTTGTGCCATACTATAAGCTTTCTTGATTTAATTATCATTGAAACCATACCAAAAATCATACCCGCGGTGTTTGCCGCCGCGTCATCCAGGCTGGGATACCTGCCCGGCACAAAATGCTGAACCAGTTCCATTAAAATACCATATCCTCCGCCTAATATCAATCCTAATAATAGATTATTGTAAAAACGGCCTTTTGAAGAATATAAACAGGCGCGCGAAACAAAAAAACCGAGGATACCGAACTCCGCGAAATGTACCACTTTATCCATGTTGTTCACAGAAGGGAATACCTGTGGGGGAGAGGGATATGCGGAAAGAAATAAAATTACTATGGCCCAGGCATATACAGGTACCCATCTCATGATATTATTTTTCTTTTCCACTCGAAACATCCATCCTTATTTCTTAACACCAGCCAGTCGAAAAATGCCACCCGAAACCATGTTCCGGAATTAAGCGTCGCAACAGGAACAGGCCTCGGTTTTTCCGCATGGGGCCGGATTCTTGGCTTCTTTTGAAGATTTCGGATCGTTTTTCGCGCCGGATTTCTTATAATCGGTCTGATAAAAACCGCTGCCTTTAAATATAACCCCCGCGCCCATTCCTATCAGCCTGCGTACCGGCGCTTTACACCGCGGGCATTTTTTGAGAGGCGCGTCTTCCATTTTCTGGAATTGTTCAAAAGTATATCCGCAGGTATCACAACAATATTCATATGTGGGCATTTTCCCCTCCTTGGAATTTTATTTTTGGTTTTATTACTTAGTTCATTTTTCGCTGAATATCTTTTTCATCCTGTCAATTATATTCTTAGTCCCTGCCGCCTTCTTCTCCCCCAGGCTGGCCTCAAATTCCCTTAATATTTTCTTCTGATGAGCATTAAGGTTTTTAGGGATTTCAACGTGCACCTTTACCAGATAATCCCCGATCCCCCTGCCGTCCAGCCTTTTAATGCCGTTTCCCTTAAGGCAGAATATGTGCCCGCTCTTTGTCCCGGGAGGTATGGTCAGAGTTACTTCACCCTCTACGCACGGAAGAACGATTTCATCCCCAAGGACAAGCTGGGAAAAAGTCACCGGCATATTGCCGAGAAGATCATACTCCCTCCTGGAAAAAAATTCATGTTCTTTCACGTCCATTGATATATAAAGATCGCCGCGGGGGCCTCCGTTAATACCGGCTTCTCCTTCTCCCGAGAGCCTCAGCCTTATACCGTTATCTACTCCCGCCGGGATAGTGACATCAATTTTTTTAATAAGCTCTTTTCTTCCCGTTCCCGCGCAGAGAGCGCAGGGGTCTTTTATTATTTCACCGCTTCCGCCGCAATTCTCGCATGTTCTGGAAACGCTGAAAAAACCGGCTGACTGGCTGACCTGCCCCCTGCCTCCGCATACATGGCAGGATACTTTACCGGAATCAGTCTTTGAACCCGAACCCTTACACCCGCCGCATATGTCATACCGGCGTATTTTTATCTGTTTTTTCGCGCCTTTAACGGCCTCCATAAAATCAAGGCTCACGGAATATTCCAGGTCCCTTCCCCTCCGCGGGCCCCTCTGCCCCCGCCCTCCAAAACCGAATATATTGCCGAGTATATCCCCGAAAGAGCTGTCTCCGAATACCTCACGAAAAATATCCGTCGGATCATGGAACCCGAACCCTCCCATACCCTGAGTAAACGCGGCCTCTCCGAACTGGTCATACTGCCTGCGCTTGGCGGGATCGCTCAGAATTTCATACGCGTGAGATATTTCCTTGAATTTTTCTTCCGCTTCTTTATTACCCGGATTTTTATCCGGATGGTATTTCACCGCGAGCTTTCTATACGATTTTTTAATTTCCTCAGGGGAAGAATCCCTGCCAACTTCCAGTAATCCGTAATAATCTGACATAATGTTCCCCCGCGCCTTTACCTGAATTCTTTACGGGCTTGATTAACAGGCCCGCGCCGGGGGCTTTCCCCTGCGCGGACCTGTATGTATCCTTAAGATCAGACGCTTTTATTTTTCATCATCAACTTTGTAATCCGCGTCAACGACATCTTCTTCGGCCTTTTTACCGGAAGCGCCGGATCCTTCGGCCCCCGCGTCCTGTCCGGGGCCTCCGGCCTGCTGAGCTTTGGCCTGCGCGTCTTTGTATATTTCTTCAGAAAGCTTGTGGCTTGCTTTCTGGAGCTCTTCCTGCGCTTTCTTCATTTTTTCCACGTCATCACTCTTTAACGCTTCCCTGGCTTTATCCACCGCTTCATTAATATCTTTTTTTTCATTTTCAGTAACCTTATCACCGTAATCTTTTACAGCTTTTTCCGTAGCGTAGATAAAAGAATCCAGATGGTTCCTTGTCTCAATGAGCTCTTTTTTCTTTTTATCTTCCGACTCATGAGCTTTAGCGTCGTTTTTCATTTTTTCGATCTCTTCTTTGGATAAACCGCTGGAGGACTCTATCCTGACAGACTGTTCCTTCCCGGTAGCCTTATCTTTCGCCGACACATGCACAATACCGTTCGCGTCAATGTCGAAAGTAACTTCTATCTGCGGTATTCCCCTTGGAGCCGGCGGTATGCCCACGAGATCAAACCGGCCGAGCGTACGATTGTCCGAAGCCATTTCCCGCTCTCCCTGAAGTACCTGTATGGAAACAGCTGTCTGGTTATCCGCCGCCGTGGAAAAGATCTGGCTTTTTTTAGCGGGGATCGTAGTGTTGCGTTCGATAAGCCTTGTCATTACTCCCCCGAGAGTCTCGATCCCCAGAGAAAGCGGAGTCACGTCAAGAAGCACGACATCCTGAAGCCCTTCAGAACCGCTTAATACGCCGCCCTGTATCGCCGCGCCTACGGCCACGACTTCATCCGGGTTAACTCCCCTGTGCGGCTCTTTGCCGAATATTTCCTTCACGACTTCCTGCACCTTAGGCATACGTGTCTGGCCGCCAACAAGGATGATCTCATCGATCTCGTTCGCGGAATATCCTGAATCCTTCAAAGCCTTGAAACAGGGCGCTTTGGTCCTCTCGATAAGGTCATCTACAAGCTGTTCCAGTTTTGCCCTGGTAAGGCTCATGGTAAGATGTTTCGGGCCGGAAGCATCAGCAGTTACAAAAGGAAGGTTGATCTCGGTCTGCATATTCGAAGATAATTCACATTTAGCCTTTTCAGCCGCTTCTTTTAAGCGCTGGAGCGCCATCTTGTCATTACGCAGATCAATACCATTTTCCTTTTTAAATTCCTGCGCCATCCAGTCCATTATTTTCTGGTCAAAATTATCCCCGCCTAAATGAGTATCTCCGTTAGTGGACTTAACCTCAAAAACACCTTCTCCGACGTCGAGTATTGAAATATCGAACGTACCGCCGCCGAGGTCGAATACAGCTATTTTTTCATTTTTTTTCCTCTCAAGGCCGTAAGCCAGGCTCGCGGCGGTCGGCTCATTTATTATCCTGAGGACTTTTAACCCGGCTATCTCGCCCGCGTCCTTGGTTGCCTGTCTCTGGGAATCGTTAAAATACGCGGGTACAGTGATAACCGCTTCCGTCACTTTCTCTCCCAGATAATCTTCCGCCGTCTGTTTCATCTTCTGGAGTATCATCGCTGAAATTTCAGGCGGAGTATATTTTTTACCATGCGCCTCCACGACCACATTGCCTTTACTATCTTCACCCACTTTATAAGGGACGAGTTTCTCTTCTTCCCCTACTTCCGAATGTTTTCTTCCCATAAAACGCTTGATACTGAATACAGTGTTATCTGAATTCGTCACAGCCTGGCGTTTTGCCGGCTGGCCTACAAGTTTTTCCCCGGACTTGGTAAACGCCACGACGCTCGGAGTAGTCCGCGCGCCTTCCGAGTTCTGTATGACTTTAGGCTCTTTTCCTTCCATAATAGCCACACATGAATTAGTAGTCCCCAGATCAATGCCTATAACTTTACCCATATCGTCCTCCTTCTATAATATCTGAATTGTAAAAATTGCGTATTACACGTAAAGATCAAAGCACGTTATTAAGCGGGTCACAATCGTTCTTCACCACTTTTACCTGGGCGGGGCGAAGAAGCCTTCCGTTCAATAAATACCCGGCGCGAACCTCTTCAATAACCATGCCGTCGGGTTTATCATCCGCTTCAACCACAAAAACCGCTTCATGGACATTCGGGTCGAACATCTTACCCGTTGTCTCTATTTTTTCGACGCCGTTCTCTTCCAGTATCCGGTGGAACTCTTTCTGCACAAGCGAAATACCGTCCATTACCGCCGCCTTGTCGTCAGCCTTTTCCATGGCCGTTAAAGCCATGTCAAAATTATCAACGATCGGGAAGAGCCGCGCGATTATCCCTTCATTAGCGAATTTCATATGGTCGTATTTCTCTTTTTCAAGACGCCTGCGCGTATTTTCATATTCCGCGTGAGTTGTAAGCCATTTATTATAGTATTCGTCACGCTCCGCCGCTTTACGCTTCAGTTCTTCCATTTCTTCTCGCGCGTCCTCATCGTTCGGGGCTTTTTTATCTTCTCTTTTATCGGCCATATCTTCTCTCCTATCTCCTAACCGTTTATTTCATCGAGTTTGGAACTGACTACTCCTGCCAGACAGCTGACTGTCCTGAGCGCGTGTTCATAATCCATCCTTGTGGGGCCGACAACCCCGATACGCCCTATTGTCGCGCCTTTAAGGCGGTACCCGCACGTTATAAGAGTGCACTCCTTTAAAACTTCACAGGAGTTTTCCCGCCCTATGTAAATTTTTATACCGTCATACGGTAGCTCCGTGCGCAGAAGCCGCGCGAGTTCACTCCTGTCCGAAAATATATGCAGGATCTTTCTTGTAAGTTCCAGGTCCTGGAACTCAGGTTCATTCACGAAATAATCCAGCCCCTGCCAGTATATCTCGTTCTCTATATTCTCGCTGATAACTGAATCGATTATTTTAAGAGCTGTTCCGGCTATTTTAACGGCCTCTCCATAATGTTCACTGCCGGGGCCATTGGTAATTTTCCTAAGTTCTCCGGAAATATCGCTAAAAGGCGCGCGCTCGTAATTTGTATTAATAAAATTCGCTACTTGTTCAAGTTCAGCCTTGCCGATCTCATGGTCCAGCCTGACAATACAGTTTTTAACGGCGTTGGTCATAGATACCAGAACCGCGAGTATGGTTTCAGCCTTGAGCTTTATCAGTTCCATGTGTTTAAGATAGAAATTTTCGATATTCGGCCACATTACTATCCCCGCGTTATGAAGTTCACGGCTTATGAGGTAAGAAGTCGTTTCTATCACCTCTTTTATCGTACTTATTCTGCGCCTGTATTCTTCCCTCAGGCGTTCCGCCTCTTCTCTACGCTGTATTATCTCCGCCTGGATCGAATCCACATACCTCCTGTACCCAAAATGCGTAGGTACACGCCCGGCTGAAGTATGCGGCTGCATTATATACCCTTGCTCCTCAAGTTCAGCCATAATATTGCGTATAGTAGCACTTGAAACAGCCCCTCCCATACGAAAAGCTACCGTTTTTGAGCTTACCGGAATGGCGGTGGATACATAAAGATGTATTATATGCCCTAAGACCTGAAATTTTCTTTCTTCTTTCCTGTTTATCATATTAAAATCCAGTGTTCAGGTTAACCTGCAATTTTAGCACTCTATACGCCTGAGTGCTAAAATTATATCACCGGCAGTATTTCCGGTCAAGAAAAATATCACCCGGGAAATAATGGATACACCGGCATATAATACAAATATTGAACCCGCGGAATATAAACAAAGTTATGCTACCCGGAAAATGTTCATTCTTTTTTTTACGCTGACATTAAAAAAGCCGCGGCTATTGCCGAATCGGATCCACTTTATTCCATCTTATCCCAAGCAACAGATTATGCGGCTATCAGAATGTCCCGTATCATTTGGTGAAACTTGTGTATAGCTTTAATTGCTTTCAAGGCAGGAGGCAATGCATATAATACTGTATAATACAATTTTGTCGCAGAAGAGCCCATAACCATAAGTTCAAGCTCATCTACTGAAAAATCATCCTCATCTTCTATGATATCATACTGTTTATAAATATGTCTGAATTTATCTAATATTTTTCCTCTGAATAGTTCATATTCTTTCTGTGTATCCTGTTGTTCTTCAATTTTATCTCTTTCGACGCGTAATGCGGCTAAAGATAATCCCATAGCCATAGCAGCAATATAGTTTGGAATTATAACACCTGTTTCTGAAATATCATCTTTAAGGGCAACTACATATTCCCTATCGTCTATCACTCTGTCTTTTGCTATCTCTTCCATATTTTCTAATCTTACATCAATCAGTTCATCCTTCTTTACTATTATCCTCTCCCCATTTTGTCTTTCGCTTTCTTCACCGATGATATACGGACCCCCGACTCGTGAAGCCAGAATTTTTCCTAATTTATCCTTAAGTATTTTTTGAGCTTGTCCGTTGTCATCATTTTCAAGAATATATCGAATATTTAATCCCAGATTACTTTGCCAAGTAATTGCCCGTGCTAAAGTCTCCATATTTTCTTCTAATTGTTTTTTTATACTTGGTATGGCTTCAAGATCTATATACATATTCACCGGATTAATTTTTAGATGTCTGGAGCTTTGTGCCAGTAATAAAACTTCGTTATTACATCCCTTGCTTAAAACTTTGCGTAAATCTACCTCTGTTGTTTTTCTCGCGACATAAGTTACATTTCTATATTTCCCATACTGATTTTCACCTCCCCCGCTTGGGAAAATTTTCTTAGGTTTAAAACCTGTCGCATTTAGCAATTTGACAAATGAATTACCCGCGAAATGATAATTGTGTTGTAATAAATCCATTTTAGGATCTTCATCTTTATCAAAGAAAGGAATTCTTATTATTACGATACCATCTTCTTTTAACAAACTGTGTATTTTTTCCAACGTTTTTTTAGGTGAAGGCATATGCTCAATTAAATCGAAACAAGCTATTAGATCATATTCTCCCGATAGCTTTACCTCATCACAATCACCTTGATAATATACACCTTGAGGATCTTTTGCCCGTAAAGCTTGAACAGCGTCCCAAGAGACATCAATACCTTCAACCTCCCATTGCTCCTTTTTCATCGCGTCTAAAAAGTTTCCTTCTCCAAAACCTATTTCTAATAGTCTGCCTTTTTTACCGCGTTTAAAGTGTTCCAGGGCATCTTTTACTCTACATTCAATAGCTTTCATTTCTGTATCCTTACTAAAAATATGTGTCCCGGCTAAACTACACCGCCCACCATAGTATCCTTGAGCATTGTAAACTTTAGAAACTTCTTGAATTTTTGGCCTGGAATATAACCACCTTAATCCACAATGAGAACACTTTGCTAAAAAACACGTAATTTCTTTTTCATCTTTGCCTCTAATAAGAATCCTTCCAATAAAGTCATACTTTTCAGCTCCGCAGATTCCACAATTTTCAATCACTTCAAAATTACTTTCATCTAACGCCGGCACCCAAATAGATCCTGGATCTTTCCTATAATCAGCAATAATAGGAATCTCACTATCGTTTATAATTTTAATTGTATCATTTTGTTGAAATATATTTTCAAATCCTTTTCCACCACCTATAACTTCATTTATTTCAGTATTTGTTTTCGTATCAGAACATTCAATATTAAATACAATATCTTCTCTGCCGTTTACAATAAATCTGGCTTTAACCTTCTTCCCATCACCACTTTTCTCCACTCCTGGTAAAAATTCTACCCTACTTACTCCTCTTTCAATTCCGTAACCATGCTTTTCAATTATCATTCCATTAACAGCAGAATAGTTCTTACCTGCTAATAGAAGTCTTGCCCCAGCTAAAATTTCAAACTTAGTTTGAAAATCCGGCAGTATACCTTTATTTATTAAAGCCGCAAATCGAGACTCCACCGCAAGAGTATTTCTAATACTTACAGCAAGAGCAACATTTGTTATAAAAAAAGTGTTGCCCATCAATAAGCACACTATTACTACTTTAATAATCTTAGAATTTAAAAAATGGATTGCTTTAAACATAAAAATATATCCTTCAAAAACATATCTTAAATTATATTCTACTAACATTATAGCACAAATACACTTACCTTACAACACCTTGTTTTAAATACATAGTGTCAAGAACCTTGCTGACTTTTTATTAACAGAGTTTCATAATCTACGTTGGTTTTATTAAGTTCAACTAACAGGGCATACAACCACCGCTGGCAGCTTTTTGTGTTCGGGAACCTCCTGAACACTTTTATCCGTCTTTTTAACTCTTCAAAAAGTCTTTCTAGCCTGTTTGTTGTCTTGGCTGCGCCCCACCAGTCTTTGTTTAGTCCAAAATATTTTACCGTTTCAGGCATCATTCTTTTTAGATACTTTATACTTGGATGCCTGCAATAGATCTTCCATTTGTTTAGAAATGCCTGCGCTTTACGATAAAATTCTTCTTCGCTTCCAGACTCATACAACTCTGACACTCCATCCATTATCTTCTTCTTATCTTTTATTCCCGTTAACTTCTTGCCCATATTGTCCATCATATGGAATATACACTGCTGATCTAACGCGTGGGGCCATACCGCACTCACTGTATTCACTATGCCTCCGTTATCATCATGCACTACCAGCTGCACATTCTTTAGCCCGCGATACCAGATCTTCTGACAAAACCTGTTATACGCGGCTTCTGATTCACCTCTTGTAAGCTCAAAATCCAGCACTTCTTCATATCCATCCGCATACACAGCATATGCAAACAAAACAGGTGCCGCTGTTTTGCGGTGCGGCAGAACCCCTTTCAAATATACCCCGTCTAATACTACAACTACAGCATTATCCCTGAGCGGACGGTTCTTCCACTTCTCCAGCTCAAAATCAAACTTCCTGAGCGTTGATACCGCCGCCTGGTGGCTTATAGTGCTCTCTCCAAACATGCCCTTGAAGAACCTGCTGGCCTTACGAGATGAGTGCCCCTTCAAAATAGCATCTACTACAATATCCTCAAACTTCTCGGTCTTACGTTTAAACTTATCAAAAAGCGTATAGCTATACTTTTTTAGAACACCTCTAGGAACTTTTACTTTTACGACACCTCTTGCTGTTATTATCTGCCTTCTATAATGCCCGCCTCTGTAATCACTTCTTTTGCCGCTTCGCTCGTACCAATCAGCACCACTTTGCAGCGTATACTCTTCTTCAAGCCATGAATTACAAAATTGCCTTAAAAAATCATCAAGAACTACTTCGACCTGATTGTTGCAAAATTCTTTATACCGGGCGAATCTTTGGGTATAATATCCATTAAAGCAGAGCGTTCTCATTAGTAACCTCCTTTTTTGTTGGTCAAAATTCGCTGTTTTAACCAACATAGGTTACTATAGCTCTGCTTTTTTTATTACTTTTTTTTCAAAAATCAGTAGTAGTAGCGGCTGTTGAACGTGTGGGTAACCCGAAGGGTTATCCATCACGATCAATGGCCGTTCTTTTTACTGAAAGTCAGCAAGATATTTTACAGTATCTTTTAAATAATCAGTATCTTTTAAAAACTAAACAAAAATAGGCTTTTTCAAATATGAAGAATAAACCAAAAATATCAGCAAAAGAACCGTTTGGGAAAAGGTTATATCGAAGCGTTAATAGCTAAAAATTCTAAATAAGGTTCTTAAATCCTTTCTTCCCGAACAGCCTGTATATCAAAAAATCACTGTCCACCGTAAAAACCTCGTTTATCCCCATATCCTGTGAGACTATCACCAATGTGGCATCCGCAAAATCCATCGGGACATCTGAATATTTTCTTTGTAACTCTACCACTTCGGGAAGATGTTCTTTTCTAAAATCAAATATGTCTAACCCACCGCCGATTATCCACTCGAATAAATCCAGTTCCGCTTCCATATGTACATGCTCTGCCAGCATATATGACGCTTCGCTTACTATCGGCCAGGTTGTTATGAGTTTGCCGTTTTTCTTGCTGCGGTATTCTAATAACTTCTTTTTTACAAGGTCATGATATTTATCCGATTTGTCAAACAATGCTATCAACGGACCCGCGTCAACTACGGCTATGTTTTGCATTTAATCTCTCCTTTAAGTATTTCTTCCGGTCTGCAGATAAATCACTCTTACCGCTCCCATATCTGCCGAACAGCTCAACTTCATGTTTGTAAAAGTTCCCGTCTGGAAAGTGTCTTTTGTAATACTCTAATATGCTTTTTGCCAATACTTCAGACATGGACAATTTTTCCTGGTGGCTGATTAAATAGAGTATCTTTTTAACCTGATTTCCGCACCGGGCGGTTATCGTTTCATCTTTAATTTTAATTCCCATAGTATTCCTCCTTTTACACTATAATTGTATCACATTTTGTATTACATTTCAATATCTATTTTAACATTTTTCGGTTTCAACTCGACCGTGAATGTTTAGCAGGAGGGAAGACAGACGTTGTCGCGGATCTTGCTAAGCAGGGAACTTTAGGGGTCAGACCTTGACATTGACAGCTTCTTCTCTATTCCTTTCAACATATTGTTGAATTCTCTCTCTCGACACCTTTTTACTTCCATTCTTGAAACTATCTTACTAACTGATGAACTGCTCATTTTTCTTCC
>JBDRAX010000269.1:0-2086 GCA_043823375.1 Candidatus Omnitrophota bacterium
CGCAAGGTTAGGTGTATACACCCTGCGTTTTTTACCAGGATATTATTTACCGGCAGTAAAGAAGGAGGAAGAAAAGTAATGGCAAGAGGCAAAGTGAAATGGTTTAATGCTGCAAAAGGATATGGATTCATCGCACCTGAGTCAGGTAACGATGTGTTCGTACATTACAGTGCTATCCAGGGTGACGGTTATAAGGCACTCGAAGAAGGCCAGGAAGTCGAGTTTGAGATCAAACAGGGACCTAAAGGCCAGGAAGCAGCAAATGTAGTCAAAATATAGTAAATCTATGCGTTGAATACAATAAAAAGCCCGGTTTTTAAACCGGGCTTTTTTTTATCTGTTATAAACACAGACAAAATTATTTACCATTCCTCGTATAGTTCAATAACCCCCCCGCCCTCAAAATATCTTTTTGCCGGGGACTTAAAGAATAGCGCATAGAGATCTCTATGTTTCTGGCATTATTTACCACAATGATCTCTTTGTCACTATCCATACGGGAAAATATGTCCCCTATAAATATTTCATCTCCTCTATCCATCCTGCCGTAATCACTCGCGTTTATAAAGACCAGCGGTAAAATACCAAAATTCACAAGATTGGAAGCGTGTATGCGTTCAAATGATTTTGCCAGAACAGCTTTCACTCCAAGGAACATGGGGCATAATGCCGCGTGTTCCCTGCTGGACCCCTGTCCGTAACTCTCACCGGCAAGTATAAACACAGCTTTTTTATTATCACGAAGCGCGGACGCCCTCTCAGGAAAAGATGGGTCTATACCCTCAAAAACAAAGTCAGAATATTTATTAATATTCGATCTGTATTTTAGCCTTGATCCCGCCGGCATGATATGGTCGGTAGTGATCTTATCTCCCACTTTTATAGCTATTTCTCCCCGCAAAACAGGTTCCATGGGTAAATTCCTAGGCGGGTCCCCGATATTCGGCCCACGGTATATTTCAATATCAGCGGTATTATCCGGCGGGGTAATGATCATAGTGTCGTCTATATCAAAACTATCTGGAAGGTCTATCTCCGGGTATTCACAGTCAGCATGGTCGATCGGATCCGTAAATTTCCCGTTAACAGCGCAAAGAGCCGCTGTCTCGGGAGAAACCAGATATACACCAGCTGATCGTGTCCCTGAACGCCCTTCAAAATTCCGGTTATTGGTTCTTACTGAAACAGCGCCGGTTTTAGGAGCCTGCCCGCTCCCGATACAAAATCCGCAGGTACTTTCCATGATCCTCGCGCCGGCATCTATCATAGCAGACAGTATGCCGTTTTTTGATATCATCGAAAAAACCTGTCTGGAACCGGGCGAAATTATAAGAGAAGTATCCGGATGGACTTTCTGTCCTTTCAGAATCTTACCCGCAATAATAAGATCCCTCAATGAGGAATTTGTACAGCTTCCTATCGCCACTTGGTCGACTTTTGTACCCGCGAGCTCTCTGACAGTCACCACATTCCCCGGAGAGTGCGGCAGAGCCGCCATGGGCTCAAGTTCGGACATGTTGATCCTTATTGTATCCGCGTACTCAGCGCCCGGATCCGCGGAAAGCTCAACCCAGTCTTCCGCGCGGCTCTGGGCGGTGAGGAAAGTTCTGGTTACCTCATCGGAAGGGAAAATACTCGTTGTCACTCCTGTTTCCGCCCCCATATTTGTAATTGTCGCCCTCTCGGGCACAGAAAGGGAGACTATTCCTTCTCCGCCATATTCAAGTACTTTATTTACATTGCCTTTTGTCGAAAGTATGCTCAGAACATATAAAATAACGTCTTTCGCGGACACCCATTTTCTAAGCCTGCCGGACAATTCGATTTTTATAACTTCGGGCGCCGCAAGATAAAAAACGCCGCCTCCCATCGCTACTGCCACATCCAACCCGCCTGCTCCGATAGAGAGCATACCTATCCCCCCGCCGGTCGGAGTATGGCTGTCACTTCCCAGCAAAGTTTTTCCGGGTTTGCCGAACCGTTCCAAATGGACCTGATGGCAGATCCCGTTCCCCGGCCGAGAAAAAAAAATACCGTATTTTCCCGCTACAGTCTGAAGATATTTATGGTCATCCGCGTTTTCAAA
>JBDRAX010000270.1:0-7144 GCA_043823375.1 Candidatus Omnitrophota bacterium
GAAAGCATAACTGCTTGTATCTACCGCGTTTTCGTGAAAAAATGAGTTTGACGTACTTCAGTACGCCTTCACTCATTTTTTCACTCAGGCCTTGTATCTACAAACATTTATGCTTTCTCACTACGACTGTTTGTGAGAAATACGGGCTAAGGGCGAAGGATTATTCGCCCCTGCTGAGCTATAACAGTTCCTATCAAATTTTGGGATCGTTTACGCGGATAGATCGCGCAGAAAGGAGAGTGGGCTTTGCTTCCCCAGGAGGCATCCCGCGACAGGACACCTTAAAAATGCCCCCTTCGTCAGCGCGCATTTAAGGACAGGCGCAACGCCCAATATTAAGATAAAAGATGTTTTGACTTTTTTGTTTTATGCTATAAGCGCTTCTTTAACTGCCAACAGTGAAAACGATAAGTGTTATTGTTTTTTTCTTTCGTAAAGATACAAAAATATATCTTGATGGAAATCCAGCCCTCCAAGGTATAACATGTGCGATATATCTGGATATCTGAATAACAACTTAAAATTATCTATTGGATACTCATAACCAAGTAGTCCGCGTTCCTCATGCCCGTAATAGTTAGGATATATGTCGTGATTCATATGGAAGAAGTATTTTGTCGCCTTTAGAATGTATCTCATATAATTTTCTACAGCTTCTTTTGTCATCTCGCCCAGGCTGTTTTTGTTTACTAAAAGATCCACGGAATTTTCTCCTATTTTTTCGATCTCCTGAGGAGGCATGAAAATCATATCATACATTTTGTAAGATTTTTCAGAATAGGCGTCTTCTCCGTATAACAACGCTTTTTTATCTGGCCAGACTTTCATTAAATAATACGCGGCCAGACAAAGGACCTCTGGCAGGTCGAGATCAATAAATGTAAACTTATCGATATCTCTTAAAATAAAATAGGACAACTTTCCATAACCAGCTCCCAGGTCTACAATAACAGGGTGTTCCTTATCTTTAATAAGGCCAGACAGGATCGACCCATATATCTCATTGAAAAAGGAACCTACGCCGACAAAAGTATTATCTATATAAGCACCAGCTTGATTCCCATATGTCGGATAACTTAAGCGCTTCAAAGGCTTCCTGTTATTATAAAACCATTGCCATATTTTTAAACTCCGAAAAAAAACATCATTCTTTAAATATAATTTTCTTATCGGATTTTTGCTGTTACTGTGGATCAAAGTCGTGGATTCTATTCCATGATATGTTTTCCAGGTTCCAAAATTGCATAAGAAAAAATGGAATTTTGAAAGATCATTTGACAATAAAGATGAGTAGCTCTTGTTTAATTGCTCCTGCCATAACGCGGATGGAAGATATTTTTTGCTTACTTTTTCTTGAACACTTTTCATCGCCTTAAAAGAATTATATATCCTTTCAACAAGCTCCATCTCCTTCTTGTCTTTTGGAACTTCACAATACTTCGGGCAATGAATAACTATTTTTTTCATCGAAGGTTCGTGGAATATATACTTAAGGCCTTTAGCTAAAGGCTTATAGCGGTTATACACTACATTAAATAGTTTTCCCTCTTTCCATAATTTTTTTACCTTTTCTATTTTTTCCATACATTCTCTTTCTCAGCTATGATCTCTTCTGCTAATCTGTAGAGTAGAACTGTCAAAAGTAATATTCTTGATACAGCTATTAAGCACTCATATAATACTTGTCTAATATCTTTTTGTCAATTAGCTTTCCTTTTGCTATGGAAAAAAGTCGATCAGTAACTATGAAATTAATTATACCGTGGAGGTCCTGCACATAAAAAGCCCTTCGACTTATTCGCCAGAGGGCTTTCTTATTCTGTATGGCGTGCCAGAGAGGATTCGAACCTCTGACCAACGGCTTCGTAGGCCGCTACTCTATCCAGCTGAGCTACTGGCACGCACTTAGGAATTGAGTTTTTATTGTATCACATCTATAATATTAGTCAATGAGGCGCGAGGAAAAATCGTTCGCGGGAGGGATATGAATTCCATTATGAAAAATTTCCGGTTGATAGAGAGTATTTTGTGGGAGGACGGAGGGTATTTCCTTCTGGAACGGCATCTTGACCGTATCGAAAAAAGCGCGGGGTATTTCCGGTTCCGGTTTGACAGGGGCGCGGCTGATGAGGTTTTGCGTACCATATCACTTTCTTTCGGTGAACCGGAAAAATATAAAATACGCCTCCTCCTCGACCCGGACGGAGGGTATGAAATAAATTCGGAAGTCATCTCCGTGATCCCCGCTCCGGTTAAAGTGATCGTTTCAGAGAAACGCATAGATAAAAAAAATGTTTTCCTTTACCATAAGACAACTGAACGCGCGCTGTATGACAGTGAACTTGAAAAATACCGTACTAAGGGTTTTTTTGACGTTATATTCCTGAATCAGGAAAACGAAGTGACGGAAGGCGCTGTTACCAATATTTTGATCGAAAAAGACGGCGTATATTTCACGCCTCCCGTATCGTGCGGCCTTCTGCCCGGGGTTTACAGGGACCATCTTTTAAGATCACAGGAATTAAAACTTGAAGAAAAAATAATTCACCCGGAAGACATCAGGAAAGCCGGCAAACTGTTCATAATAAACTCCGTCCGGAAGATCCTGCCTGCTACTCCCCTTTTTGAAGGCTGTCTTTAAGCGCGAAAAACTCCCGGATATGCCCTATCTCATCCTCTATGAGAGAATCTATCGTACTCTGGTCATCTTTCGCGGCATGGTGTTTCAGCTCATGCAGAAAAAGCATAAAATCTTTTTCAAAAGTTATCCCCGCCTGCAGGGCATCTTCTTCATTTATAGTTTTCTCAAGCGCTTTTTTCATCGTCATGCCGCAGGTGTAGGTATTCTGGTCCACAAGCGCCTTGAGATACAATGCCCGTTCCCCCGGATAAGCTTCTTCGGGCCTGTCGCCGCTTAAGTATTCCAGCCATTTTTCAAGTTCCGCCCTGTGGCGCGCTTCATCTTTCGCCATTTTCTCGAACAGCTTTGCCACATGGTAATTTTCGCTGTTCTTCGCGAGCGCGTGATAAAGTTTTTCCCCTCTGGCTTTTGCCTGTACGGCCATCTGCACGATATCTTTGGAAACGTAAGTCTCTTTCATTCTTTTTTCTCCTTTCAGGATTTCATTATCAGGACAGAACAGAATATAACACATCCGTAAACCATTTTCAAATCATATCCGGGGGAACGGCTCTGCTTTTGAGTAAGGCTCTTCTTTTCGCGGGTTGGACTTTTGACATAACGCAGGGTATAATAATTGATATTATTAACTGAAAGTATTACGCGTTACCGGTTAACTGCCGGATTTCACGGATAGCATAAAATGAAAATATCTTTTCTTAAAACACGGTATGTCGCCTATCTGGTCCTGCTCGTGGTGCTGGGCGGGTTCCTTTTCAACTTTCTCCTTATCCGCCAGAGCAATATCATGCATCAGTATTTTATCGAAAGGCCCACCAGCTATAACCTTGAACGGGCGGAGCGGCTCGCTACCTCGATTTACCAGAGCTTCAAAAAAGAGGTCCCTTCCCCGAGCCTGGAAAGCATCGATTCTTTCCTGAACAAATATAACGATATCCCGTTCTTAAGCGTGAATTTTATTTACAAAGATGAAAAAGGCATAATGAGAAGCGTTCTGAAAGACATTGGCCAGATAGATATACTGAGCGCTGAATACGTTTACCCTATACGGTACGGGAACCGCGAAATAGGCACCCTGCTCGTTTATGATATCAACAAGGAATACAAAAGAGGGCTGGAAGAATACAGCCACATGATGAACGTGACGCGCCTTTCTTTTTCCATTCTCCTGTTCCTTATCCTGTCAGTCCTGATATACAGGGAATACAGCACTAAAATCGAACATGAAAAGCGCATTGCCGAGTACCAGGCCGTACATGACGGGCTTACCGGGCTTTATACCCAGAAATACTTCAAGGAGCACCTTGAACGGGAGATCAACAGGTCAAAAAGATATCACAGCCCTGTTTCCCTTATAATGTGCGATATAGACCATTTCAAGGGCTTCAACGACACTTACGGACACCTCGCGGGAGACAATATGCTCCAGACCGTAGCGAGGATAATAGCGGAGAATGTGCGCGCTTCGGATATCGTCGCCAGATACGGCGGGGAAGAATTCGCGATACTGCTCATTGAAGCGGGTATCGAGGAAGCCGAAACCGTAGCGAAAAGGCTCCAGAAAATGACGGACCAGGCGATAGAAGTAGCCGGGCGGATAAGGAAAAAAGTCGAAAATTCCGTAATACAGCTGGACCATAACAGCGCGCGCGTCACATTAAGCCTCGGCGTATCCTCTTTTAAAGGCGATATCGCGGACTATAAGTCCCCGTATCTTATAAGTGAAGCCGACCACGCGCTCTATGAATCTAAAAATAACGGCAGGAATCTTATAACCGTATTTAACCCTCTGACTAAAGAATTCAAAAATTATTCCTGACACTTCCCGGGATATAAAACGCGGGGTCAGATACGGCTCTCGTCTTTCAGGTAACTTACATAATCTTTCACGGATTCTTCAAGAGAACGGAATTTTACCGGGCATCCCGAGCCCTTCAGTTTAGAGAGGTCGGCTTCGGTGAAATACTGGTATCTGGCGCGGAGTGTTTCAGGCATCTCAACATACTCGATCACCGGCTCTCTTTCCAGGGCGTCAAAAAGAGCGTAAGCCGCGTCATTCCACGTACGGGCCTTACCCGTACCCAGGTTGAAGATACCGCTCTTCGCGGGGTTAGAGAAGAAATAGAATAAAACATCAACAACATCTTTTATATACACAAAATCCCTCTTCTGCCCTCCGTCAGGATATTCGTCATTATACGACCTATAGAGCCTCATAATACCTTCGGCCCTTACACCCGCGAAAGCTTTGCAGATCACGCTCCTCATGTCGCCTTTGTGGTATTCGTTCGGGCCGAACACGTTAAAGAACTTTATCCCCGTGACTTTATCCTGAAGCCTGTTATTCAGCACCCACAGGTCAAAAAGATGTTTGGAATAGCCGTACATATTAAGCGGCGAGAGGCGGAAGGTATTCTCGTCGCTGTCGCTGTAACCGCATGTGCCGTCTCCATATGTAGCGGCGGAGGAAGCGTACAGAAAAGGTATATTCCGGTTAAGCGTCCATTCCGCGAGTAATTTGGAATAGTTATAATTATTCTTCACATAGTAGTCCGCGTCCTGGAGAGTCGTGGAACTGCATGCTCCTATATGGACTACATGATCGGGTTTGGGGAATTTATGCTCCGTTACATATCTCAGGAAATCATCTTTCTGGAGATAGTCCCTGAACCGTTTCCCCAGGAGATTCTTCCATTTATCGGAATTGTCCAGATGATCCACTACTACAATGTCATCGATCCCTTCAGCATTCAGTTTACTGAGAAAACAGCTTCCGATAAAACCTGCTCCTCCGGTAAGAATGATCATACAGCCCGCCCCTCTTTCTTTTATTCCAGGTCAATCAGGTATGTTCCTGAAAAATTTCCTTATTTTTTTTTCATATTTCAGCAGGATCGATAAAAGCCCGTACAGTCTTTTTGCCTCATCCACCGCCCGGCAGGGATACCCGAAAACGACTTCATTATCTCCGAGGTTCCCATGTATGCCCGTCTTAGCCCCGGCTCTGACGTTATTGCCTACCTTCACATGGTCAGAAACACCCACCTGGCCTCCAAACATGGTATTGTCACCGATCGCGGAACTCCCGGCTATACCCGTCTGGGCGGCTATAATAACGTTTTTTCCTATTTTATTGTTATGCGCTATCTGTACGAGGTTATCTATTTTAGAGCCCCGGCCGATAACCGTATCAGTAAAAGTACCCCTGTCGATACAGCTGTTCGCCCCTATCTCAACGTCCTCCTCTATGATAACGGTACCCATCTGAGGAACCTTATATATCCTGCCGTCTTTAGGGAGGTACCCGAAACCGTCCGCGCCGATAACCGTACCGGAATGCACGCATACTCTGTCACGTAGCACCGTATAATCGTACAGGGTAACGTTCGGATACAAAACACAATTCCTTCCGATAGAGACATTTTTGCCTATCGTACAGTTAGCGCCGATACAAGTATTATCCCCTACCGATGTATGGTCTCCTATAACGGAATTGGGCCCCGCGGAAACATCCTTCCCGAGTAACGCGCTCCGGGATATAACGGATGACGGATGGATAAAACCCTTCTCCGGGGTATGTATCTCCCGCATCGCGTTATAAAGAACGGTCATCGCGAGTTTTATATCGTCCACTTTAAGTATGGTTTTTGGATACCCTTTGATATCAAACGTCGAAAGGACACAGGACGCTTTACTTTTTCCCGCGCGAACAAGATTCTCTTCATCGATCGCGAATGTCAAGTCTCCCTCCGCGGCAAAAGCCGACGGCGCTATATTCCCGACTTCCACGCTTCCGTCACCGATAACAGTCCCGTTCACAAGTTTAGCGATATCGCTGACCGCTACCATACTTCTCTCCCTCCTCTGTTTTCCGCGCTTAGATTTATTTTTAGCCCGGGGTTCAGGTAAATTGTAACATTAGCCGCTAAAAATAACAACCCCTGTTCTCTCAAAAAAGAAAACAGGGGTTGTGTGGGTACCTTGTTATTTCAGCCGGTATTACAGGCTGTCCTGCAGGCTCTTCCCGCCTTTAAATGTGACAACTTTCTTCGCGCTGATCTTTATGGCCTGGCCGGTCTGAGGATTTCTCCCCTTTCTCGCCTTTCTTACCTTCATCTGAAAAGTGCCAAGCTCAGGAAGGCGGATAACTCTGTCCTTACCATTACCTTTGGAAAGGCGGCTGGTGAGAGAAGCTATAACCGCGTCATAAGCTCTCGAAGCTTCCGCTTTTGTTTCATAGCTGCCGACTTTGTAAACTGATTCGATGAATTCCTGTTTGTTCATCAAAAACCTCCTTTAATTGTTGAAAAACTATTAACCAATCATCAAGGGAGAATATACTTGATATTTTTACGGTTGTCAATATTAATTAGCAAAAATAAGGGTTTCCGATTTATAGGGCCGTATAACCCCTGTTTCATACAGCCCATAAGAGGTACGGGTTTTCAAAAAACCGCTGTTTGAAGAATCGCGTAAAAACCGGAAGATCACACCCTCTGCCCC
>JBDRAX010000271.1:0-9442 GCA_043823375.1 Candidatus Omnitrophota bacterium
CAACCTCGTAATCAAAAGATCAAAAAAAACTCCCAGATATCCGGTTTTTTTAAGGTATCTTACCGGAATATTGTTAACCCCCTTTATTGCGTCAATAGCCATGCCCGCTTCTTCTATCTCTTCTCTCAGGTCCGCGGGATCGTATAAATATTCGTATATATCGGGCGACGTGACCAAAGGGCCCTCTTTTCCGTTTTCAACCAGATTACACCATGATTTCCGGTTTAACACAGTCAGAACGATAGTCCCGTGTTCTTTCAGCAATCCCCCCGCGTTTTTGAGGATATTTATCCTCTCTTCACGTGACGGTATCTGCTGCAGGGCCTGGATAAGGACTATGCGGTCGAAAGCGGCGTTTTTAAAAGGTATCCTGCACATGTCTCCGCAGACCGCGTAACTCCTGAAATTTTTAGCCAAAAGCGTTTTCAGGGGATTTCTCGCGAAATCAAGCCCGAACAAAACACAACCGGGCTTTTTCCCGCTCGCGTATTCAAGGAACCTGCCGTCACTGCATCCCAGGTCAAGGATATACTCATTTTCTTTAACGCCGAGAAAATCATATACATTCCGGAGATGTATGATATTCCACCATTTTGTCTTGGTTTTTACCGTGAATTCTCCGAAAGGCGTATCTTTCTCTCTGAATCTGCGTTCCCTATCCTGCGTCTCTTTCATGTCCCACATCTTTTCCAGCCTTTCGTTCCCGGTCTATGTTTTTAAAAAAATCTTTTTAAAATACCCAATACCCCCTGGCTCCATGGTACGCGGTGAGATCTCCCGGTTTTGCCTTCAAAATTTTTCACATTATCCAGATACCATTCAAAATTACGGATAAGCGCCTCTTTATTCGAATATCGAGGGGTAAACCCCATTACTCTCTCCGCCTTATCTATTGAAACAAATGAATCTTTACACGCGGTTTCATACACCCATTTATACAGCGGAGAAAGATGAAAAAACTCAAGCACCCTTAAAGCTGATATCGCGGGCCATGAGGGGAACGGTATGATCTTTCCGCCAAAGCCCGCCCTGTCGAGGACCGCCTGCCAGTCTTCCTTCATAGTGCTGAACTCTTTTGCCCCGACATTAAACGTGTCATTAGCGTATTTTTTATCCTTTTCAACGCATAAAAAAATAAATTCACACAGATCTTCGACATCTAAAAGCTGATACCTGTTCTTCCCGCTCCCTATCATAGGAAAATTCCTGCCGTCCCTGGCCCAGTCATATAAAAGAGCGAAAACTCCGAGACGTTCCGGTCCGATAAACGATTTAGGCCTTACGACAGGTATACACATGCCTTTCTTTCTGTATTCCCCGCACAGCTGTTCAGCTTTAATTTTCGCTTCCCCATAATGCCCCACGCCCTCAAGCTTGTCTCCCTCAGATATCGGGTGATGATCCGGGATGCCGTACACTGCGGTAGATGATATATGAATAAACCTTTCGACTTTTACTCGAAACGCTTCTTCCAGTAAATTCCTTGTGCCGTCAACTTCAGTGGAAAAGATTTCTTCTTTTTTGTATAAAGGCAAAGCCGCCGCGCAATGTACGACTATCCCGGCATCTTTCATGGCGGCCTTTACTATACTTTTATCTCGTATATCACCTTTCATGAAAACGACACTGTTTTTCTCCGGATAATCGAAATCAGCAAGGTCCAGAACCCTTATTTCCCATGTTTTTTTCCTGATAAAGAACCTTACAAGATTTATCCCCAAAAATCCGGATCCCCCGGTAACCAGTACTCTCATCATTCCCTCCCGCCGCGTAACCATGATCAGCGGCACCAGAACCCGTTACTATACCCCGAAATATATTACGGCGATACACACAATGATCCATAAAGCCAGGTTGATCTGCATTTTCGCGTCCCGGAGCAGGATCCGGGTCGGATCGCCATCCTCGTGGTGTTTATGGATCAGATAAAGATACCTGAAAATACCGTAATAGACAAACGGGATACTGTACATTAAATGCGTGGAGCCGGCTTCACTTACAGTCCTCGAGTCCAGAGTATAAAGCATATACACAACAACGATCGAAGAAGTTACGACAGAAATCATCTGGTCAATAAAATAGGCGTTATATTTTTCCAGTACCTTCCTGGAGGGCACTCCGCCTTTTTCCTGCAGTTTAAGTTCCTGGCGGCGTTTATTAAATCCGAGAAACAGCGCTAAAAGAGCTGTCATGATGAGGATCCACCGGGATATTACGACTCCCGCTATGATCCCTCCCGCGATAATACGAAACAGGAAAAATACACCTATACAGAAGACATCAATAATAACGGCATTTTTAAGAAACTTTGAATACACTAAATTGAACAGCAGATACCCCGCGGCCATCCATCCGAATTTCATATTTAAGGCAAAAGATAATCCCAGCGCTATCGCTCCTGTTACAAAAGCCGCGTTCCACGCGGCGCGCGCTTTTAACCTGCCTGACGCTACAGGCCTTAAACTTTTAACAGGGTGCGTCTTATCTCTTTCAGCATCCAGTATGTCGTTAACGATATAAACAGCACCCGCTATAAGCGAAAACAGAAAAAAAGCGGCAACAGCCAGAACATTCTCCGGGAAAGAAAACATTTTTCTGCCGAATACCAGCGGCAGAAAAATAAAGAGATTTTTTATCCATTGTTTCGGCCGCATTGAAATTAAAACATATTTCAGCATTATCCGCCCCCCTCTTACATGAATGCGCGGCCGCTAAGAACGCGCCGCGTATAATGCAAAATTCTGACGCACTTTTAAACTATTTTTTGATCTGCTCTTTTATATACAAAACCCCGCCGCCGAAATCTCCGGGGAGCTTACGGTATCCATTCTGTTCCGCGTACCTGACAAACGGGGCGTCCAGTTCTCCCTCAAAACCTGTAAAAACGGCCTTCGGTGGATTTTCACATAGAAACCGCCCCAGGCTTTCAGGCGAAACGCCTTTATATGTTTTTCGCTGTTTCTCTGTCATAAGATCGCCCACCCGGTACAGAAAAGGGCCTGTGGCAAATTCTTCATACACAGGAATACCTCCTTCCAGGGCATATATCGGCGATAACGTGGCCATCCTGTCTCCGTTATTAACTGGCCCGAGACAAGCGCGTATATTTTGCGAGATCTTGTGTATATTTACTCCCGTCCAACCGTCAACAGGCATTATGTCCTGCCATGATTTCACGACCTTCATGCCTCCAAAAACCATTGATACCGCTACAAAATACACCAACAGGCCCTTCCAGAAAATCCTGTTGGGCCCGATTACCAGGTCATAGGCGGACACCATAAAAATAATAAGGAAAGGCACAGGTACCGCGAAATACTGCGTCTGCAAAGGCGAAGGCACGAAAATAACGAACAGAGTAGAAACCGCGAGCAAAAAAGACAGGAAGAAATAGACAGGAAAAACTATTCTGACATTTCCCTGCATTTTCCTGACGGTCCCTGCCGCCCCGAAAAAAGCGAAAAGAGCGCCTGTTAACAAAACCACATAAGCCGGCTCTTTCATGACAGTTTTAGCGTATCTAAATTTCCCGATCACGACTTCGGATAGAGAATACTCCGCCACACCTTTCCACACGGCGGTAAGGTTGTGGTATCCCACATTATCGAACATAAACGCCGGCATGTCCTTAAGCATAAGATAAAATACAGGTAAAAATCCCGTTAAAATGCCCGCGGCAAGCGGTAAAAAACATTTCTTGAACCTGATCCCGGGGTTAAAAGACCTCGGATAGATTAATGAGGTGACCACAAAGGGAGGCAAAACAGCCGCGTAAAACAGTTTTACGCCCACGGCTGCGGACAGCAGGATCCCGGAGAGAAAGATCCACGCGCTTTTAATCTTTTTCTCCGTGCAGGATAACATAAAAACGTAAAAAGCGGCCACAGTAAACGCGATGGGCATAATATTATTCCAGGAATATCCCATTGTCTGGATAATTATCTTATTGAAAACCATAAGTGCCGCCATACAGAGCGAAACAAAGAGACTTCTTGACACGCGGTATGAGATCAGATATATGAACAGAACGGAAAAAAACATAAAAATGGAACTCAGGACCCTCCCTGCCAGCAGGTAGTAACCGGTACCTGTTAACTTGAAAAATGCGGCATAAATGAACGGCAGATACGGCATCTGCAGATACGCGAAATCCCGGTAAATAACCTGCGCCTCCGCTAACCGTCCCGCTGTAATATACATATGTTCATCATGGCTGAGCGGCGCGTTCATAATGAACGCGAAAACACCTATACTCATAAAAATCAGTACTGCCAGAGTACATATATGACATCTTCGTTCTCCGCCGGTTTGGATCATAAAACCTTCCTTGCCCTTTTCCCGTTACCTGTCAATACCCGTCTTATCCAGGATAACCCGTATCCTGTCTTTATACGTGTGTTTTTCCAGCACTTCTTTATATCCCGCCATGGCTATGGCTGCTCTTTGATCCTCATTCGCTATATAAAACTTAAGCTTTTCCCTCAGATCTTCAACGCTGTTAAATATCACCAGATGTTTACCGTTCTCAAAAAGGTTTTTTACGTCTCTCTGGTTGTCGGATATTACAAAAGCCCCGCACGCCATCGCCTCATAGAGTTTGGGGCTGGCCTGATAACACGGTGTTTTTTTATCGTCATAATGCAAAACGAGCACGACCCGGGCCGCGCTGTAAATTTTCACCCACTCGCTGTAATTTATTTTCACATCAGTTACTTTCCCGCGAAGGGGCGAAAACGCCCCGATCCTGTCCCAGTAAGGACCCCATACGCCAATGTCAAAATCTGATATTTTCTCCATTATTTCCGCCCTGTTCGGATAGAAAGACCCCACGGAAACAACATCTTTTCCGTACCTGGCCTTTTCGGAGGCACAAAGCCCGGCAGGTTTATGGTAATCAGGATCACACGCGAAAGGCAGCCACGCCGCGCCTTTTATACCTTCCCGTTCAAAGATCTCTATAGCTTCCGTCCCCGCGCAGAATATATGCTTATAGGCCGGAGCCGCCTTCAGGACATTATCAAAATACCATGGAGAATCCGTAGTCCACAAAACTGTGATAATATTTTTACCGTTAATATATCTGACAGTATCGGGCAGGATATGGTGCCCTCCGACAATAAGGCAGATATCAGGGGTCTCAGCGTCAACACAGTTCATCAGTCTTTTATTAAGGCGGTTAAGATCCCATTCCTGAAAAAAAACGAACCGGTCCCTTAATCTTCCCGGCAGGAAAAACCCCCTGTCGTCGAATTCAACGGTTTTATGGCCCAGATCCCGTACAGCTTTCTCCCGGTAAACCGTGGTATTAACGAAATTCGGGTTATGGTATCCGACACACAGAATCTTCATATTAGTCCCGGTCTCCCCTAAATCTTGAAAATTTTTTAAAACGTGAAAAAAATCTGATAACCGGAAATTCAAAAACGCACCACGCAGATATCTTAAATATCTCTGTTTTTTTTATGCGGGCGGCCTCTCTAAACCAGTAAAAAGCTTCCCGCCATGTACCGTTCAAACAATTGATCTTTCCCAAACGCTTCAGATGTGATACAAGGATACGGGGATGCCGAGCGAGATCTTTCATATGCTTGCGTATCATTTTCGTTCTCCCCGGAATAAGTGACCCGTAATCGGTTGAGATCTGCCGGTAATGTATATAATTCCTTGATAAAACATCCGGGACAAACTCAAACTCGTAATGATCCGCGATCCTTTTCCACATATCCCAGTCCTGGCAGCTTGAAAGAGCCTCATCGAACATCCCGGCTTTTTCAAAACATTCCTTTCTGGCCAAAACAGCTGATAACCCGCCGCACAGAGTCGTACCTTTAAGAAGTTCATACCGGAGGTCTCCCCTGTACTCAGGACAGCATACCCGGACATACCCTTTTTCACCCGGATATATGATCTCACACCCGCAATAGATCACTCCGGCCTTATCCGTAACAGACTCCATTTTTTTAACCTGCACGTTAAGTTTTTCAGGCAGCCATTCATCGTCATCATCCAGGAAACTTATATATTTCCCGCGGGCCTGCCGGATACCGGTATTTCTCGCGGCCGCTCCCCCACGGCACTTTTCATGCCGTATATATATAATTCTGCCGTCAGCCAGCTTATCTATACAGGCCCGGGTCGCGTCAGAGGAACCGTCATCAATGATAATAAGCTCATAGTCCTCAAATGTCTGGGCAAAAACACTCCTGAGCGCCCGCGTAAGAAGCTCATGCCGATTATGCGTAGGGATAATGATACTTACCAGAGGATCATTATTATCCATTTCCACCTTCTTTAACATCCATTTGATATGACCCGAGCAATTTTTCAAAAAGGCTCATGAGACGCCTATTCAGAACATCTATGTCATAGTTCTCTTCTATTATTTTTCTTCCATTCTTCCCCATATCCTCCCAGAGTTCGGGATGGAGGATAAGATATTTCAACTTCCCCGCGAGCATCTCCGCGTCCCGCGGCGGAACAATAAAACCGTTCACGCCGTCATTGACAAGCTGATACGTGCTTCCCGCGGAAGTAGCCACGACCGGAAGCCCCGACGCCTCCGCTTCCATTAATACCACAGGCAGAGCCTCCGCTATGCTGGGAAGCAGAAATATATCAGCCTGCCTGTACAGCTCCGGGATATCTTCATGGCCGCAAGGGCCGTAAAACTTTATCAGGCCCTCAAGCCCTTTCTCTTTAACCATTTTTCTCAATTCCGGACCGAGTGGGCCGGATCCGGCAATAATATATTCTACATCACGCAGGTTATCCCTGTTAGCCAGTAGGTCAAACGCCTCGATAGCCCATTTCACTCCCTTCTCATCTACTAACCGCGCCACGGTTAAGACTTTAATTTTGCCGCGCGGCGGGCTGTCAGAAGAAAGATGATCCTTGATCTTAAAATCATTTATATCAACGCCTACCGGATGATATTTTATCCTCTCAGGATCGGCCCCGAATTCAATAAGATGCCGGTAATTATATTCCGATATGCTGAGTAAAACGTCCGCCCGGGCAAAAAGTTTTTCATAAACAGCCCCGCCTTTTTCTATACCGCGGCGTATGTCATATCCATGGAACATAACCACGAGTTTCCCCAGGATACCCATCTCTTTAAGCAAAGCGCCCAGATTACCGTTAGGCCCGAAATGACACATGATAATATCGAACTTACCCGCCATTATAAAACAGCTTATCGCGTAAAACAGGGACAGGGATAATGCGTCTTTGCCGTATTTAAAAAAATTCAGGGACCTTATAACGGGCTTCGGATCCCTGAGAATACATACAAAAAACAGCGGAACAGCTTTTATCACGCGCGTAAACCTGTTACCCGGCTTATCATTATGGTAAAAAGTACTGTCAAGAATACCATATTTTTTTATTTTTCCCGATACTCTCCCGTTCCCCGGCCTCTTTCCCGCGAACACACTGACTTTATTCCCCGAATCCATAAGCCCGGTGATCTGATTAAGTATAAAAGTTTCCGAAAGAGACGGAAACACATCTACAATAAAAGCTATATTCACATCTCACTCCATTTTTCATGACATGCCATGTTACCAGTACCTCCCGAGTCAAAGATCACAATGTGCCGCCTTCGGTGTTATCTGACAACAGGTTGAACTTTATCCAGACAGCGGTTGACAAGACCCTCCACAGCAAAACCGGGTCGGTTTTAAGCATCCGGTCATAATCCCCATAATCAGCAACAGAAAGATCCATGGCTTTAAGATAACTCAGTAACGGTTTAAAAAAAGACCTGTGCCTGGCAAAATATGATCCGTAAGGAAAAGTGAATCCCATTTTTTTTCTGCGCCATATTATCTTCGCGGGGAGATACGGTTCCATGGCTTTCCTGAGCAGATACTTTGTCCATCCGTTCCTGAAAAGATATAAAACCGGCATGCTTACCCCCAGCTCTACCACACGGTAGTCCAAAAGAGGAAACCTGTGTTCTATAGGAAGGCCCATGGTAAAATGATCACTGCTGCGCATATAATACGGTATCAAAGCGACTTTAAAATGATACTTAACCTGTTCATTAAAAGAAAGATCCCGGTATTTCCGGCTGCATTCAAGCGCCCTGGTTATTTTAAGCCCGCTATCCGGATGTTCACAAGACGCGCTCCTTTTCGCAAGGAGCTTAAAAGGGCCGCAAACATAGTGGCGCAATATATCATATGAGCTTTTTAAAGTCTTGAACCTGCGGCAGAATTCATACCAGTCAGCCCGCAAAAAAGACCGTACGCCTTCTCCGCGCATTTCAGAATACGCTTTGGGCCAGAAACTCGCTTCATATCCGGCAAGGACTTCATCACCGCCCGCTCCGGTGACTACGACATACACGCCCTGCCGCTTCATTATTTCGAGCATCTTGTAATGCGAATAATCATTCGGGTTATCATACGGCTCCTCCATCATCGCGGAAAAGGCCCCGCAATCCCCGGCGAAATGGTCTTCAATATCGGAGACCACCCTGTAATCAACCGGATATCTTGTGAGGAGGGACCTCGCGAAAGGTTCCTCATCCGCCCCCTTTATTTTAACAGTATAAGTCGTTATATCGCTCCTCCGCTGAAGCGCGGCCGCGGCTACCACAGAAGAGCTGTCAAGGCCGCCGCTCAATTCAAAAGCGACTTTCACATCGGACCTTAACCGGAGTTTCACGGCGTCAAAAAAAACCTCCCGGTATTTTTCCACCGCCTCATCGAACGAAATATCCCTTATAGTCATGCGTTTCTCCGGCAAACCCCAGAAAGAAGCGGTATACGCGTTCTCATAAGCATAACACCCGGATTTAAAGGTAACGGTAGAAGCGGAAGGCACGCTTTTTATCTCTGAATAAAAAGTCGTATTATCATGATCTTTTATCCCCGTCTGGATAAAACCGGCAGCCACGTCACTGTCCGGCGCCATATTTTTCGGAGGGATATTTACAAGAGGCTGTATACAACTTGAAAAAAATACTCCTCCGGGCATATCCCTGTAATAAAGGGGCGCGACTCCGATCCTGTCCCTTGACAGGACAAAAGAATCATCACGAAAATCAAAAATAGCGACTGCCCAGAAACCGTTCATTTTTCTCCACAGTTCCTGCTTCCACACACGGTATCCTTCCACCAGCACTTCAGTATCACTTGACGTGCGGAATACCACGCCAAGTAACGACAGTTCCTCTTTAAGTTCTATATAGTTATAGATCTCACCGTTAAAGACTGCGGCGATGCTTCCGTCCATGCTTACAAAAGGCTGATGCCCGCCGTCGGAAAGGTCAATAATAGCGTACCGGGCATGGGCCAGCGCGATATTGTGCGAAAAAAAAGGCCCGCCGTTCACATAAGGCAGGGAACTCCCCACTGACGGTACCGTATTCCCGGTTTTATAACACCTGAGCGTCTTACAATCTCTTGATATGAGGCACACCCCTTCATCATCAGGA
>JBDRAX010000272.1:0-4134 GCA_043823375.1 Candidatus Omnitrophota bacterium
GGACCCGGTATTATGTGAGCGATGACCCGGAGAGCTTCGCGAGATCGGCTAATATTTTTTTAAAAGAACAAATAAGGGTGAGCAGGATCGATCTATGAACAAGAGGGAAGTGGATACCAGGGAAATACGTGAGGCCGTGAAAAGCCTATTCATTCAGGCTAATACCGTTCTGAGAGAAGATGTCACGCGGGCCCTTGAAAAGCTTTATAAAGCGGAGGCTCCCGGCGGAGCTAAAGAGATGCTGGGCATTCTTGTCGAAAATGCCGGGATTGCCCGTGAACAGGGGATACCCGTGTGCCAGGATACGGGTATGGCCATTGTTTTTATCGATATCGGAGAAGATGTCATCCTGACAGGGGAGAACATCAATAAAGCCGTGAATAAGGGAGTGGAAGAAGCGCGAGTGGAAGGCAATCTCAGGAGATCGGTCGTAGCGGATCCCTTTATAAGGGATAATACGGGTACAAACACGCCTGCTGTTATCCATATTGAAATAGTTGAGGGCGACAGGATAGGGATAAGTGTTATGCCCAAGGGGTTCGGGAGTGAAAATAAGAGCGTAACGGGGATGCTTAACCCGACGGCGGGTGAAGAAGCTGTCGTGGATTTTTGTGTTGAGGCGGTCAGGAGAGCCGGGCCTGACGCGTGCCCTCCGTATGTACTGGGAGTGGGGATAGGCGGTACGGCGGACCTTTGCGCGCTGATGGCGAAAAAAGCCCTGCTCCGGCCGATAGATTCGCGTAATTGTAAGGAACATATCGCCTGTCTTGAGAAAAGGATAGAAGAAGCGGTCAGGGAACTGGATATCGGAGTTATGGGCCTGGGCGGAAATTCTACTGTTATGGGCGTGAATGTGGAAGTATGGCCTACGCATATAGCCGGCCTTCCTGTTTCCGTGAATATCGCCTGCCACGCGCTGAGAAGCGCCGCGCGGCTTATTTGAATATGGGGAATGATATGGAAAAGTTGCTTAAAATAAAGGCTCCGCTGGATGGCGAGGCGCTGTGTAAGCTTAAAGCCGGGGATACTGTAAAGCTGTCCGGGGTTATTTATACGGCAAGGGATCAGGCGCATTTAAGGATGTATAATATGATCATGAAAGGGGAGCCGCTCCCTGTTGAGCTCAAGGCGCAGATAATTTATTATTGCGGCCCTTCGCCCAGGGGGGAGAGGATAATCGGTTCATGCGGCCCCACGACTTCAGGCAGGATGGACGCTTTTTCTCCGGCTCTAATGACAAAAGGTTTGAAGGGCATGATCGGTAAAGGAAAAAGAAGCGCGGAAGTAAAAGAAGCCATTAAAAAATACCGCGCCGTGTATTTCCTGGCGCCCGGAGGAGCCGGCGCTTATTTGAGTGAGCGCGTAAGATCGTGTACAGCCGCGGCGTTTGAGGACCTTGGCCCTGAGGCAGTGTACAGGCTGGAAGTTGAAGATTTTCCCCTTATAGTCGGAGTGGATTGCCTGGGTAACGATATATATGACAGGTTAAACGCGGGGTGAAAAAATGATAACGTGTAAACCGGAAGGATCATTATGAGACAGGACGGGAGGCTCGAGGGCCAGATACGGCGGATAAAGATATCGAACGGTTACATGAGGTACGCTGAGGGCTCATGCCTCGTTGAAATGGGGGATACAAAGGTTATTTGCGCGGCCAGTGTCGAGGACGGTGTGCCTCTTTTTCTGAGAGGCCGGAATACGGGCTGGATAACTTCCGAATATTCCATGCTTCCGCGCGCCTGCCAGAAGAGGGTATCAAGAGAGTCTTCAAAAGGCAGGCAGACCGGCCGGACGCATGAAATACAGCGTTTGATAGGCAGGGCGTTGAGGAGCGTTGTCGATATGGACGCTTTAGGGGAGCGTACTGTCTGGATAGACTGTGATGTGATCCAGGCCGACGGCGGCACGCGGTGCGCGAGTATTACGGGGAGTTTTGTGGCTCTATGCCTGGCGATGGACTGCCTGAAGAAGCAGGGGGTGCTCAAGGCTCTTCCTGTAAGGAACTATGTGGCGGCCGTCAGTGTCGGTATTGTTGAAGGGAAGATCCGTCTTGACCTTAATTACGCGGAGGATTCGAATGCCGAGGTCGATATGAATATTGTCATGACCGATTCCGGTGAATTTATAGAGATACAGGGGACTGCGGAGAAAAAACCTTTCAATAAAAATGTGATGGCTGAAATGATGTCAATGGCGGAGAAAGGCATTTGTGAAATAATAGACGCGCAAAGATCCGCCTTGAAGGGAGTGTGGGCATGAAGACTATCCTCATAGCGACACATAATAAAAAAAAGAAACAGGAATTAAAGTCATTGCTGACAGATTGCGGGGACGCGGAGATACTGACTATTGACGACCTGGCGGGTGAGCCTCCTGTGATCGTTGAAGACGGAAAAACATTCCGTCAGAACGCGGTTAAAAAAGCGGTGATAATGTCGAATTTTTTTGACGGCCTTGTGCTTGCCGATGACTCGGGCCTTGAAGTGGAAGCTTTGCTCGGAAAGCCGGGAGTAAGGTCCGCCAGGTTCGCCAGAGCCAGGGCTACTGATGAAGAGAACAATAAAAAACTGCTTAATCTTCTTGAAACCGTACCTGACGGGAACAGAAAAGCGAGATTTGTCTGCCACATAGCCCTTGCCTCGGCCGGGCAGCTTCTGGACAGTGTGGAGGGTGTTGTCAACGGCCGTATAATTGAAGCGAAAAAGGGGGAGAACGGTTTCGGGTATGACCCTCTTTTTGTCCCGGAAGGATACGATACAACTTTCGCGGAGATGACGGAAGCGGATAAAAACAAGATAAGCCACCGTGCCCGGGCGTTAAATCTTATAAGGGAATCTATCCTGAAATATCTATGACGTGTTGATCCCCGTACGGTTTTTCATGTGTCAGATACCCCATTTGGGTTCTTTTAAAGTCCCGTACAGCCTGCGTTTTTTTATGAATTTGCCGAGGTTTATTATGGCGTTTCTCAGAGCGGCCTGCCATTCGATACTGAGGTTGCCGGAAGTTTCTCTTATTTCGTTTTCGAACCGGAAATCAAGCGCGCCGTTAAAATCAAGATAACCATATGACTTTACCAGAATGTCGTCGGAGATGAATGTGATGTTATCCGTTGTCAGCCTGCCGTCCGTAATTTTAAAATCTCCGCGGGCCTCTTTGATAATTTCTCTGGCCGCGCCCGGAATGATCTTTCGCGCGGCGTCAAAAATATCGCCGAAAACGGGAGTTAATACGGGCATTTGGCCCAGGTTAGCGTCTGTAATGCTTATTTTCAGAGTGCCTTCGGATGTTAAAGGTTTTCGGTAATATCCCTGTACGGACAGATCCGCGTTGAAGTTCCCGAAAACATCTGATTTTTTACCTGTCATGTTATCCATAAAGCTTCCGAAATCCATGTTCTTGATAAAAAGGGAGCAGATATAAGGAAGATCTTTTTCCGCCGCGTCGAACCGGAATTCTCCGGATAAGGTGCCGTTATAAACCGTTCCGGTGACAAGAGGTACTATAACTCTTCCCTCCGCCACGGTCATTTTACCGGCTATTTCTTTTATCCGTAATTTCTCAAAGATAAGGTTTTCACCGGTGAAAGTGGATTTTATTTCACATTGGGCGAGATCGGGTTTTTTTGCCTGCATTGTAAAATTCGATCGCAGAAGCCCTGACATGGAATATTTTTCCGCGAGATCACCCGCTTTACCCGGTAAAGAAGAAAAACTTTGAAGGTCCGCGTCGATCGTACCGTTCAGTGAAATATGTTTGTCTTCCGAAAGGAAATCGAGGATCTCGCCCCGCATGGAAAAATAAAACACATAGTACATGCCTTTGAGTTTATCTATCAGGAGATTATTTTTCTCCCGGATAAAAGTGCCGCTGAAACTGAGTTTGTCTGACCTCGCGGATATTTCATATCCGGTGTTGCTTCCGGGTATGGGAGCAAAGTCAGCGAGGTATTTGCCGCCGTTATAACTGAAAGAAACCTTCCCTTTTGATATGGACAGTTTATCTATCTGTATGTTTCCTGATATGTTTTTTATTAGCGTGTTTTCATATGAAAGGTCCGCTTTTATAACGGAAACGGAGTTTATTAAAAGAGGGTCTGCCGCTTTTTTATATGTATCCGCTTTGCCCGAAGAC
>JBDRAX010000273.1:0-9598 GCA_043823375.1 Candidatus Omnitrophota bacterium
AGCTTCTCTGACTTCCATCGCGCCGACAAGGATCCTTTTCATCTGCCTGTCCAGAAATTCCTCGCCGCATAAAACATGCATATCAAGCTCATCCCTGAAATCCCGCATAGTCGGCGTATTCAATAGTTCCATATACGGCATAACGCCAAGTACAGGTATACCGAGCCTTTCAAGCCCTATACGTACATACCTGTCAACTTTCTCATATTTATCGGGCCGGACCTTATTTATAATAACCCCCGCGAGTTTGACATAATGCTTATCAAACAGCGACTTATTCAGCATAATTTCATCTATGGGGTTGCCTATCCCCCCGGGCGCTACCAAAACCACTTTAGAATTAAGCAGATTAGCCACAGCGGCATTGGACAGATCAAACACAGATCCCACACCCGCGTGGCCGGTGCCTTCGATAATAACAAAATCTTTGCCCTCCGATACATGAGCGAATGACTCTCTGATCCTATCTTCCGCGGCCTCTTTCCGATACAAACCTTCAAGGAATTTCTCCGTATACCCTTTTTCTACGGCAATCGGGGACATTTCCTGCAAAGAAGATTTGAGATTGAATATCCTGTGCATGAGAACAGAGTCTTCATCTACTTTGATCCCCTTTTCAACCATGTATCGCTGCCCTACCGGTTTGATAAAACCGACCTCATAAAATCGGTTCATCAAAGTGGCTAAAAGCCCCAGGGAAACCGTTGTCTTCCCGACATTTTGCCGTGTAGCCGCTATGAAGATCCTTTTGGCCCGTTTAGTACCGAAAATTTTTTCCCATGTTTCCTCTATATAGGATTTCATTGCAGCCGAAACCTCCGTCTTATATACGGTATATTCAGGGATGAACAGAAATCAGGAGACTTAACCGGCGTATTGGCCGGTTAGAAAGAATACTCATCACCGGGAAAGTCCCCGGATTCAGTCTCCTGTTTAAAGGATTTGACAGCTTCCAGTATTATCTTATTTACTTCCGCGTAACGTTTTACAAATTTAGGCGTATATTTCACAAAATATCCGGTTAGATCCGCAGTGACAAGAACCTGGCCGTCGCACCCGCCTCCCGCGCCTATTCCAATGACCGGGATCTTAACGCGTCCCGTGACAGTCGATGCCAGGCCGGAAGGAACGCATTCAAGGATAACGGAAAAACATCCCGCATCTTCAAGGAGAACAGCGTCTTCAATTATTTTTTCCGAAGAAGCCGCATCCCTGCCCTGCACGCGGTATCCCCCGAGCTTACTCGCGTTTTGAGGCGTAAGGCCTATGTGCCCCACGACCGGGATCCCGGCATTTATTATAGCTTTTATACGCGGAAGGATCTCACGTCCGCCCTCGACTTTAACTGCCTCACACCCCGCTTCCTGTACGAATCTTCCCGCGTTTCTGACAGCATCCTCGTCACTTGCCTGGTATGACATAAACGGCATATCCCCTATCAGAAATGCCCGTTTAACGCCTTTTCGGACGGCCCGGGCGTGATGGATCATCTCATCCATCGTAACACATACCGTGGAATCATACCCCAAAAGGACCATTCCAAGTGAATCCCCTACAAGAACGGCGTCTATCCCGGCCGTATCGAGTATCACTGCCATGGGGCAATCATACGCGGTAAGCATTGTGATCTTTTCACCGCGCTCTTTTTTGTTCTTGAAATCAAGTATAGTTACTTTTCTTTCGCCCATGATTACCTCTTTATCCCACCCGCAGGGGGATACCCGCCGCAAATGATCATATGCCGGCTTTATCAAGAATTCTAGCGACAATATGGTTCGCCCTGATAGGCATAAAATGAACCCCATCGCACATCCCGCGTATAGACCGCATTATATCAACAGAAATGTCCACGGATTCGGAGATCACGTCAGAGCCCTTATCCAGCCTGTCAATAATGTCCTGCGGGATCGTTACTCCGGGGATATTAGCATTCATATATCTGGCCATTTTAGCGGAACGTAACGGCACGATCCCTCCAAGCAATTTTATTCTTCCGCGTAAATGCCTTATTTCGCGGACAAAATTCCCGAATATCTCCGGGTCGAACACAGCCTGGGTCTGAAAAAATACGGCCCCCTCTTCGATCTTTTTTTCCATTTTGATGATCTCCGGTTCCAGAGGATCGGCGCCCGGGTTAACAACAGCGCCCACATAGAAACTCGGGCTGGATTCAAGCTTATTTCCTCCCAGGTCTATGCCCTGCTGGAGCTGTTTGATCCCCCGCAAAAGACTTATCGAATCGAGATCATAAACCGGCTTCGCCTGCGGATGGTCGCCAAGTATAGGGTGGTCCCCGGTCATTACAAGGATATTCCTTATTCCCAGAGCGTACGCTGAGAGGATATCAGACTGCAAAGCGATGCGATTACGGTCACGGCAGGTTATCTGGCATACAGGTTCAAAGCCGTTATCCGACAAAAACCTGCTGGTAACAACGGACCCGAGACGCATGACCGCGCTCTGCTGGTCAGTAACGTTAACGGCGTCCACCCTGCCCCTTACGCATTCAAGTTCCGATAGAACAGAATCAAGAATCACACCTTTCGGAGGCCCTATTTCCGTGGTAATCACAAACCGCCCCTCATTCAGGTTCTTTTCAAGTGCTGCCATTTTGCCTCTTATAAGCCTTTAAAACATTCCTCATTAAAATCGATACTGTAACAGGGCCGACTCCTCCGGGCACAGGGGTAATAAGAGACGCCTTTTTTACCGCGCTCGAGAATTCAACATCACCGACGATCCCCCCCGGGGTCTTATTTATCCCCACGTCTATCACAACCGCGCCCTCCTTTATCCAGCCGCCGCCTATAAATTCCGACTTGCCGACAGCGACAATCAGTATATCCGCCCGTTTTACGTGCCCCTGAAGCGTACCATTTTCGAATGTGCCTATATGACAAACCGTAGTAGTAGCCATCTCATTCAGCATCATCACACTCAAAGGTTTTCCCACTATGGCTGAATGCCCGATTATTACCGCCTCTTTGCCATAAAGATCGATGCCGTGAACCCGCAGGATCTCCATAACAGCGCCGGGCGTACACGGAACGATCTCAGACTCCTTCCTCACTATCATGCCCATGTTATAGGGATGTATACCCTCCGCGTCTTTTTCGTGAGAAATACACGCGGCAATACGGTTGTGGTTAATACCGTCCGGAAGAGGTTTCTGTATAATGATCGATGTTACCGTTTTATCAGAATTAAACTTCCGGATAATCGACAAAAGCTCATTCTCCGATATGTTCCCGTCAAGACTATGCCGCTCAAAATCTATCCCCACAAGTTCCGCGGCGCGCTTCTGCATATTCACATACAGTTCCGCGTTCTTACTTTCCCCTGCCAAAAGCGAAACAAGTTTGGGAGAATACCCTAAACCGGATTTACACAAACGGATACTCTCCGCCACACTGTCGTTTATACGTTTTGCGATCTCTCTGCCGTCAACAATCTTTGCCATTCTTTTTCTCCATGGTCAGGGCCGCGTTAACCCGTCCGGTTATTTCCGCCAAGGATCCCTCAATATTTTTTTTCCACAAAACAAGGTTATTGATCATTTCCGTTTTTTCAACCGGACGGGAAGATATATATTTCAGGTTTATTTCGACGTTGAGTTTCGCCGAATAAAAAGCGGCTTTAAGCATCTGTGCCGCGCATCCCACATCGGTTATAAGATTCCTGTTCGAATTCACGGCCAGATAGGCGCCCGCTGATATGGATCGGCAACACTCACGGCATATATTAAAAGGCACTTCAGCCGCAGCGATATATTCAGCCTGCGCGTCACGTTTTTCCGACAGGGCCCGCATAAGGGATCTGAAAGCGATACAATCTTCGTCAATATATTTTTCAAGGAGGATCAGGCTTTCGTCCTGTTCTTTTTTCAAAGAAAGCAATCTTTCCTGAACAACAGAACTCGTGTCCTGCCTCAGAGAATAGGCTATTACCATCAGATTGAGGCCCGTTCCCAGCGCGGCTGAAACCGCCGCGGCGCTTCCGCCGCCGGGAACCATAGTCCGCCCCGCGAGAGCCTCAAGATATGCCCCCAGTGATCCCTCGATAAAAAGCTTATTTGTCAAAAAAGCCCCTTTATTTCTCCGGTCTTTACGTCTATATCTATTTTCGTGCCCCTGGGAACCTTGGGCAGTCCCGGCATCGTATTGATCCCTTCACACTTTACAACAATGTATCCCGCGCCGACAGCGGCATCCACATCTTCGATATTAAGTTTAAAACCCCGAGGCCTGCCTTTTTTAACGGGGTTATTGGAAAGAGATAAATGTGTCTTTGCCATACAGACCGGCAGGTTTTCCAGACCGGCGTTCTTAATACGCGCCAGCGCGGCTTCCGCCTGTTCCGAATATCTGATTTCACTGGCCGCATACATTGATTTCGCGATACGCTCGATCTTACCTTTTAAAGCCATATCCACCGGGTACAGATACCGCATTTTAGTTTTTTCCTTTGAAGCTTCGATAACCGCCTTGGCCAGCGTCACCGCGCCTTTACTGCCCAGCTGATAAGCTTCACTCACCGCTATACCATGCACATTAAGCGCCATGGCCCGGTTTACTACCACATCGATCTCTTTATACGAATCATGTTCAAACCTGTTAATACAGACTACGACAGGAACACCGAACATCTTAAGGTTCTCCACCTGTTTTTCCAGATTAGAACACCCTCTGTCGACAGCGGAAAGATTTTCTTTTTTCAGGTCCGCGGGCATTGTCGCCGTTTTGAAAACAAAATCACCGCTATGCACTTTTATGGCTCTTACAGAACAATTGATCACAACTACGTCTGGCGCTATACCGGAATTACGGCATTTTATATCGATAAACTTTTCCGCGCCCAGGTCCGCGCCGAAACCGCTCTCCGTGACCGTGTACTCGGAAAGTTTCAAAGCGATCTTATCCGCGATAACAGAACTCGATCCGTGTGAAACATTGGCAAACGCCCCCGTATGTATAAAACACGGCGTATGTTCCATTGTCTGGAGAAGATTCGGGTTCAGCGCCTCACGCATCAGAACTGCCATCGCTCCGGCCGCTTTCAGCTCTTCAGCTCTGACAGGCTTCCCGTCTTTATTGAATCCGACTACTATACGGCCCAGCCGCTCACGCATATCTTTCAGGTTTTCCGACAGGGAAAGTATCCCCATACATTCACTGGCAGGCGTAATATCAACCCCCGACTTCCTGTTAACACCGTGGAGTTTACCACCACCCCCTATAACAATGTTGCGAAGCGCCCTGTCGTTCACATCAATAGCCCTGTTCCACGTAATGGTATCCTTGGCTATGTTGAGAGGATTCCCCCAGAACAGACTGTTATCGAGAAACGCGGCACAAAGGTTCTGCGCGGCAGACACGGCGTTTGAATCACCCGTAAGATGCAGGTTGATATCTTCAGTCGGGAGAACCTGTGAATATCCGCCTCCAGCCGCTCCGCCTTTCAGCCCGAAAACCGGGCCGAGGGAAGGCTGTCTTATGCACGCTATCGATTTTTTCCCGATCCTGTTCAAAGCCATTGAAAGCCCTATCGTGTTAACAGTCTTTCCTTCACCCAGATGTGTAGGAGTTATAGAAGTAACCAGGACCATTTTCCCGTTTTTACGGCTTTTCAGCGCTGTGTCGAGAATATTAGCCGATACTTTGGCGATATAATTCCCATACATAGTCAAATACTTTGATGCAATGCCTGTCTTTTTAGCTATTTGCTCGATATCCTTAAGTTTAACGGTTGAAGCTGCTTTAACATCATGTTTCTGCACCATTATATCTTCTCCTTTGTTCGAATTAGCGGACATCCTGTTTTCACTGATCCGGCCTTCATAAATCTATACTATGTATGTCCACTCAAAAATCCCGCAAAAGCGGGACTCCCGAGAAAATTCTTCTAATCCCATGTGTCGACATGCTTCCTATCGTATACATACATGTTTTTTTTTGTCCCGCGCATGTTCCCGAAGGGCCCGAAACTCTGCCTGTGTATAGGGCACAAACCGTTTTTTCGTATCGCGTCCATATGTTCTCGTGTGCCGTAGCCTTTATGTTTCGCGAACCCGTACTGGGGATACATTGTATCCAGGTCCGTCATAAGGCTGTCTCTGTAAACTTTGGCGATAATTGAGGCGCACGCTATTGAAACGCTGACACTCTCGCCTTTAATAAGAAAAACCTGAGGTTGATCGACCGGGATCCGCATTTTACCGTCGATCAAAAGATGGTCAGGAATACTTTTAAGCTCAAATATAGCTCTCTTCATGGCAAGTAAAGTCGCGTTGAATATATTTAATCCGTCAATTTCTTCCACGCCCGCGATACCGATACCGACATCGCACTTTTCCAGTATTTCAAGGAAAGCACGTTCCCGCATTTTTTGAGTCATTTTTTTTGAATCATCTATTCGCTCGTCAAACGCCGTATCCCGGACAATAACAGCGGAAGCAACCACAGGTCCGGCTAACGGCCCTCTGCCTGCTTCATCAATACCCGCTACAACTTTGAAGCCCGCGTCAAAAGCTTTTTTTTCAAATAGTAATCTGTCCGGCAGATTGTTATACGTCTTCTTTCTGGCCAATTTTTTCTTTTACCTTCGTAGCTTTTTTACCTTTTTTGCCCCTGAGATAATACAGCTTAGCCCTTCTTACTTTTCCTTTTCTTTTTATCGCTATTTTTTCTATAAGCGGAGAATTTAGCGGGAAAATACGCTCTACTCCTTCTCCATAAGATATACGCCTCACGGTAAATGTCTTACGCACGCCTTCGCCTTTCATGGCGATCACAATACCGCTATAGACCTGTGTACGTCTTTTTTCACCTTCCTGAATGCTGAAATACACATCAATAGTATCCCCTATATTGAATTCCGGGAGCCCAGTTTTTATGTATTTTGATTCAAGAGCCTGTATCTGTTTTTTCATTACTTCCTCCTTCATTCCCTCGTGATATTTAACATGTCCAAGCGCGTTTGTTATTTTCGCGCGGATTATCCAGCCATGAGATCCGGCCTTCGCGCCTTTGTACGCGCAACGGCCTCAGATCTTCTCCATTCACTTATTTTCTTCGGATCTCCGCTCAAAAGCACTTTCGGCACACACATGCCGTTATATACTTCAGGACGCGTATATTGCGGATATTCCAGAAGCCCCTCTTCAAACGACTCATCCAGAAGGCAATCTTCATCACCTAATACGCCCGGGATAAGCCTTATCACAGCGTCCGTCAATACCATCGCAGGTATTTCCCCGCACGTAAGGATATAATCACCTATCGAGATCTCCATATCGGCCAGGTTACGTATCCTCTCGTCAAATCCTTCATAATGGCCGCATACGAAAATAATATGCGCGTTCATTGAAACCGCCTTAGCCATAGCCTGGTTAAAAGGCTGTCCCTGCGGCGTGAGTAAAATAACGATCGGCGCCTCACCATCCGCGGCAGAGGCTTTAAGTTCGATAAGCGCTCTGTCAACAGGTTCAACTTTCATAACCATCCCCGGACCGCCGCCGTACGGCTTATCGTCGGCAGTACCATGCCTGTCCGAAGCCCAGTCCCTGATGTTATGGATATTTATCTCCGCAAGCCCCTTTGTCTGGGCTATTTTCATCATAGACTCATCAAAAACTCCCTCAAACATGAACGGGAATAATGTAAGAATATCAATCTTCATACGCCTGGTCTCTTGCCCGGCCCGCTGAACGGACCGCGCGCTGTTTTCATAAATTATACTTCCATACGCTTAATAATGCTTTTTACCGTGCTGGAAGGCTTAGCGCCGTTTTTCAGCCAGTAATCAACTTTCTCTTTATCCAGAGAAACCTTATCCTTTCCTTTCTTCGGATCATAGTACCCTAATTCATCCAAAGCAAGACCGTCACGCTGAGTCGTCTTAGTGATAGCAACTATCCTGTAAAAAGGATTTTTTTTACTGCCGAATCTTTTTAACCTCAAAACAACTGACATTATTACTCCTCCTTGATTTATCCTGTTTATCTTTTTCCATATTCATATGCGGACGGACTCACCGCATGCCACATACTATTTTTCTTTTACCCGTTTTATCCGGGCTCCTACCGCTATAAGCTTATCCTCAAGCCGTTCATATCCCCTGTCCAGATGGTATACCCTTAGCACTTCAGTAGCCCCCTCCGCCACAAGACCCGCAAGCACTAGCGCGGCTGAAGCTCTGAGATCCGAAGCCATTACAGGCGCGCCGCTTAGTTTCTTGACACCTTTAATTATCGCAGTCGAGCCCTCAAGAATAATATCAGCCCCCATACGGTTCAGTTCACTTATATGAATGAACCGCTCAGGGTAAATTTTTTCAGTGATAACACTTATTCCGTTCCCAACGGAAACAAGGCTCATCATCTGTGCCTGCATATCCGTAGGGAAACCGGGATAAGTCAATGTAGTTATATCCGTGGCGTTAATACCGCGTCCCGCGCGCCGCACCTTTATTCCATCGGCATGTTCTTCCAGCCGGCCACCGCATTCCTTCAACTTATCGATAAGCGCGATATTATGTTCAGGGACAGCGCCTTTCAGGAATAATTCCCCTCCCGTCAGGACCGCCCCAATCATATACGTGCCTGTCTCTATCCTGTCCGGGATAATTTTATAATCCACGCCGTGAAGGCTGGATACGCCCGAAACTTTTATTGTAGGAGTCCCTTTCCCTTTTATTTTAGCGCCCATTTTTTCGAGAAAATTCGCCAGGTCTTCCATTTCCGGTTCACAAGCGGCATTTTCTATGACCGTTTCACCTTCCGCTAAAACCGCCGCCATAAGAGCGTTCGCGGTCGCGAGCACGCTTGAACCGAAATGCCCTCCTAGATATACTCTTGTCCCTTTCAGTTTATCAGCCGTGGCCATGATATATCCTTCCCTGATGCGTATTTTAGCGCCCAGGGCTTTTAAACCTTTAAGATGGAGATCAATAGGCCGTGGCCCTATTACGCATCCTCCCGGGAAAGAAACCTTGGCCCTGCCGTATTTCGCCAAAAGCGGCCCAAGTACAGCTATGGAAGCCCGCATGGTGCTCACAAGCTCATAAGTCGCGGTAATATCACGCACTTTGCCTTTTTTAATAAGGATCCTGTCAGCGTCCCTTTCGATCTTCCTTCCCATAAAAGAAAGAATATCGACCATGGTGGAAACGTCTTTTAACATGGGGACATTGCTTATACTGCATTCGTCTTCCGTTAAAAGTGTGGCCGCCAGAATAGGAAGGCATGCGTTTTTCGCCCCGCTTATCTGTATTTCACCTTTTAAAGGCCTTCCGCCTTCTATGATAAGTTTATCCATTTTTCCATCCTGAGATCACACGATCATATCCGCCGGGATCTCTGAAACCGCGTACATTTTTAAACCCGCATTTTTCGAAACACGATCTTACTTTTAATGACTGATCATAACCTATTTCCACAGCCAGGAATCCGCCTTCTTTCAGAAAGCTTAATGATCCTTCCACGACAACGCTTAAATAATCCATTCCTTCTTCACCCCCGAAGAGGGCTATTTCAGGCTCCGCCTTAACCCACGCGTCCACTTTTTCATAATCCGCCGCTGAAACATACGGAGGGTTGGAC
>JBDRAX010000274.1:0-11051 GCA_043823375.1 Candidatus Omnitrophota bacterium
CCCTGTCTTGCGGAAGCCGGGCTTGAAATGGCGCGCCCGGCAGGACTCGAACCTGCGGCCTACTGGTTCGAAGCCAGTTGCTCTATCCAACTGAGCTACAGGCGCGCGATATTGTAAAGAGTAGCAAGTAAAAACCTAAAAGTAAAGTAAAAATTTCAGATCGTACGGCACCGTTAAAAACGGAGGAGATATAGTATGAAAATAACGATGGCACAGCTGGATCCTGTTGTAGGGGATATCGAGGGAAATATAAAAAAGGCGGAATATGTTTTTGACAGATGGGGTAAAAGCTCTGATCTGGTCGTATTCCCGGAACTTTTTGTTACAGGCTATCCGCCTAAGGATTTACTGGAAAAACCGGGTTTTATCGCGAAGGCCGCGGCAGGATTGGAAAAACTGACGGAGTGTTCCAGATCATACCCGGGGCTGGGAATATTAACGGGAATACCTCTACTACGCGCCGGCATGCCGGAAAAAGGTTTATATAATTCGGCTGTTTTAATAAGTGAAGGCCGCCTCACGGGCAGGGTAGATAAGACACTTTTGCCTACATATGATGTCTTTGATGAAAAAAGATATTTCACTCCGGCAGATGAAACCGGGCCGATCGATTTTAAAGGGCGTAAATTGGGGGTTTCGATCTGTGAGGATATGTGGAATGATTCTGATCTGTGGGGAGGCGTTCATTACAGCAGTGATCCTGTAAGGCTTCTGGTGGAAAAAGGCGCTTCGGCGATAATAAACATTTCAGCTTCGCCTTTTTACGTTGAGAAAGAACAGATACGGTACAGGATCATACGGAACCATGCCGAAAAATATGCGGTCCCGTTCGTTTTTGTAAATCAGGTCGGAGGAAACGACGAATTGATATTTGACGGAAGAAGCGTTTGTATCGACGGCAAGGGGGCGGCTGTGTCGGTGTTCCCTTCTTTTTCCGAACATGTTGAGACTGTTGACATTGATTCCGGGGGTGTGCCCGGCCTCTACGCGCCGCAGGAAAAAATAGCTTCGGTCTATGACGCGCTCGTTCTGGGCGTCAGGGATTATCTGTCAAAATGCGGTTTTACAAAGGCGGTTTTAGGGCTTTCCGGCGGGATAGATTCCGCTTTAACATGTTGTATAGCTAAAGACGCTTTGGGCAGCGGAAATGTTTTGGGCATAGCTATGCCTTCAATGTATTCTCAGCGTGAAAGCCTTGATTATTCCGCGCGGCTGGCCCGGAATCTGGGTGTGGAATTAAAAGTCATGCCTGTATCGGATATTTACGGGTCTTATAAAAACGCGTTAAAAAACGAGATGCCTGTTAATGATGAGAAAGAAGTCGAAGTATATCTGCAGAACATACAGGCCAGGATAAGAGGAAATATCCTGATGGCGTTTTCGAATAAATTCGGGTATCTTCTGCTTACAACGGGAAATAAGAGCGAGATGGCAGTAGGGTACTGTACAATATACGGGGATATGGCAGGAGGCCTGGCAGTTATTTCGGATGTCCCGAAAACCATGGTATACGAACTTTCCAGGTATGTTAACAGAAACAAAGAGATTATCCCGCGCGCTATAATTGACCGTGTTCCTACCGCGGAACTTAAACCTGGACAGAAAGACCAGGACACACTTCCGCCATATGACGTACTTGATAAAATCCTTTATTATTATCTCGAGAAGCACTGCGCATATGAGGAGATCATTCGGAAGGGGTTTGACCCCGGGGTTATCAGATGGGTGATCAACGCGGTAAATAAGAACGAATATAAGAGGCGCCAGGCTCCTCCCGGCCTTAAAGTAACCACAAAGGCCTTTGGAACAGGCAGAAGGATGCCTGTGGCTGCGAAATTTCCCGATTTTTGATTTAACGCCGGTCAGATCCTTAAGTGTTCCATTTTTTTGCCGGAAAAAGCACTGAAAATTGTTTATTTTTTTGCTTTTTTTATGTTTTCGTGATATAAAACTATCTCCAGTATTATTATATTTTAATAAGCAGGAATTAAAAGAAACGGACGAAGTTATAAACCATAACGGATTTTTTACTAAAAGAGGTGCGCATGGCTAATGAAACGGTATTTAAAAGGTATAAAGGGAATCCTATCATAACAGCTAAGGCTGTCCCGCGTGCTAACAGTATCCACAATAGCGCTGTCGTTAAATTCGGGGATGGATACGCCGGTATTTTCAGGGTGGATGAGATCGACATGAATTTCACTATGCATGTCGGTAAAAGTAAAGACGGGATCAACTGGGATATATCCCCGGACGCTATAAAAATGGAGACTTCCGATCCGTATCTTAAAATAACTAACAGGACTTATGACCCCCGTGTCACGAGGATTGACGATACTTTCTATTTTACGTGGTGCCTGGATTCCCCGCAGGGCCCCTGCATAGGAATGGCGGAAACCAGAGATTTCAATACTTTCTCGCAGAAAGAGAATTTATTAATGCCGCCTAACCGCAACTGTGTGATCTTCCCCCGCAAAATAAAAGGTAAATATGCTATTTTGAGCAGGCCCAGCGACAGAGGGCATACTCCGTTCGGGGATATTTTTTATTCCACCAGTCCGGATCTTGTTCATTGGGGATGCCACCGTCATGTGTTCGGGACGCTGAACAGCGGCTGGCAGTCGACAAAAGTAGGGCCGGGGCCTGTGCCAATTGAAACTAAGGAAGGCTGGCTGTTGATATATCATGGCGTGTGGACAAGCTGTAACGGCTATATTTATTATGCCGGAGGCGCTCTTCTTGATCTTGAAGAGCCCTGGAAAGTGTTATATCGTACAAAAGATTATCTGCTGGCTCCTACGGAGCTTTATGAGAGAGTCGGAGATGTGCCGAATGTTGTTTTTCCGAGCTCAGCTGTTGTAAATGACGGGGTTATCCGTCTTTATTATGGTTGCGCGGATACCTGTATATCGATGGCTGAAGCGGAACTGGCGGATGTTATAAATTTTGTTAAGACGCGCAGTTTCTGAAATGGCCGGAGACCGGTAAGGGATTTTTATTATATTTGGAACGTACTCCGAAAAATATAAAAGTAAAAATATTCCCCCGGAATAAATTCTTGAAAACATTTTGACACCTATGTTATAATACGGTCCAAGCAGGTGCCCGCATAGCTCAGCTGGTAGAGCAACTGACTCTTAATCAGTGGGTCCAAGGTTCGAATCCTTGTGCGGGTACCAGTAAGTACAATATAATGATTATGTGGTTCAGAGCGGGTGTAGCTCAGTTGGTAGAGCATCACGTTGCCAACGTGATTGTCGTCGGTTCGAGTCCGATCACCCGCTCCATTTTTTATCTGCCTGGAGTATTAAACTGATTTCCAAAAATAGAGATTTCTGGCAGAAAGAAATATGTTCTTTGTGATAACTGATATATTATTAATTTTAATTCAGGTAGATGAAAGGGAGAAATATGAAGATTATAGAACTATTGAACAAAGACGCGGTTTCTGTAGATCTAAAATCTAAAGATAAAGAAACCATTCTTTCTGAACTGGTTTCCCTGCTTGTTTCTGCCGGAAATATCAAGAAAACGGATACGGCCGATGTCCTGAAAAAACTCAAGGAAAGAGAAAACCTGGGGTCAACGGGTATAGGTAAAGGCGTAGCTATTCCTCATGCTAAATGTCCAAAGGTCAAAAAGATGTTTTCCGCCTTTGGTATATCCAAAGAAGGCCTGGATTTTAAATCTCTCGACGGCGAAAAGACTTATATATTTTTCCTTTTAGTAGCTCCCGGTGAAACTCCGGGGCCGCATTTAAAGGCATTGGCTAAAATATCGCGGCTTTTGGACGATAAATTTGTGCGTGACAGGCTGCGGATGGCTAAAAATGCGCAGGAAATATTTAAAATAGTCAAAGAAGAGGAACAGAAAAAGATTCAGTAGCCGCCTGTCCCCATCGCGTTCCTCGCGGAGATCCCGAAATAATTGTGATTTTGGAGTTAGCGGGGGGGCGGGGAAAAAACAGCTTTTTGATGACAGTCAATCGGCTTTTTTTCTGTTTATAACTCTGGAACGGATCAAAGACTTTTAATATGAAGCGGCTTAAATGGTTATATCCCGGGATGCTTATAAAGCGGTGGATCTCACTCTCTGTTTTCGGCATTCTTATGATCTCTATGGGCTTTGTTGTAGTTATTTCCGAAAGGAATCCGGACAGCAGATCTATAGCGGGGCTTATAATAATCTTGGGCATTTTATGTGTTATTATCGCGGTAAAAAGGATTTTGAAATCTTTTATGACGGTTTTAATGCCTGAAACAACCCGCGGAGATAATCATCTGGTCGATAAAATATATGAGAAGCGTATTCTTGAAAAAGGCCCTAAAATAGTAGTGATCGGCGGAGGTACTGGATTATCGACGCTTCTTAACGGTTTAAAACACAAGACGAGCAATATCACAGCTATTGTAACAGTCGCGGACGACGGAGGGTCTTCCGGGCGGCTGCGTGAGGAATTCGGTGTCCTTCCTCCGGGCGATATCCGTAACTGTCTTGTGGCGCTCGCGGATTCGGAGGACCTTCTGGGCGCTCTTTTTCAGTTTCGCTTTACTGAAGGGAAGGAATTGCAGGGGCATAATTTCGGGAACCTTTTTATTACGGCGATGTCACAGGTAACCGGGGATTTTGCCAGGGCGATAAGAGAATCGAGTAAAGTACTTGCTATCAGGGGTAATGTTTTTCCCGCGACCCTTCAAAAAGTAAAACTTGTCGCGAAGAGAGAGAACGGCACTGAAACCGTGGGCGAATCAAGGATCAGGGAAGAAAAGGAAAGCCCGATCGAATGGCTTACCCTGGTCCCTGAAATGTGCATAGCCACTCAGGAGTCGGTAGACGCGATACGGGAAGCGGACGCTATTATCCTGGGGCCGGGAAGTTTGTATACAAGCGTGATGCCGAACCTTTTAATACCCGGGATCAAAAATGAAGTTGTGAAATCCCGCGCGATAAAAGTTTATATATGTAATGTTATGACGGAAGCGGGAGAAACCGATGATTTTTCGGTTAGTGACCATGTAAAGGCTATAATCAAACATACGCATCATGATATTATAAACTGCTGTATAGCTAATACGGCGCGTATCCCGAAGGCGTTGTTCGAAAAATATAAAAATGAAAATAAATTTCCGGTGAAGCTGGATGATAATGATGATAAATGGTTCAAACAGGAAAAGATGGCTCTTGTAAGAGCTGATATCGCGAGCGTAAAAGAGTTTGTCAGGCATGATTCGGCTAAACTCGCCGATGTTATTATGAGCCTGATAAAGAACAAATAGAGGCCGGCCCGGTATTGCCGGCAGGGTTCCCTGATAACGAGAGATTTAGTAAAATGTAATTAAGAGGGGCTATAGATATGGCAAAATTCGCTATGGCGTTCCATTGCTACCAGCCGGTATTTAATCTGGGCTGGGAGATCGAAAAAGCTTATGATAACGCCTATCTGCCGCTTCTTAAGATGATAGAGGCGCACCCCGGCATCAAAGTATCTTTTCATTCTTCAGGGAATATGTTCGAGTGGTTCGAGGACAGATGCCCTGAATATATAGAAGGCCTGAGAAGGCTTATGGAAAGAAAACAGGTAGAGTTTATAGGCGGCGGGTGTTTCGAGCCTGTTATGGCTATTATCCCGGAAAGGGACAGGCTGGAACAGCTCAGGATGAATGATCAGATCCTGAGCAGGATCTTTGGCATAAAACCAAGGGGAATATGGATAGCGGAAAAGGTATGGGAACCGTCGCTCGCGGATACTTTAGCGTCTTCGGGCGTGGAATATACTATTGTGGATGATTATCATCTCCTGCAGGCGGGCGTGGAACAGGAGAAGATATTCCGGCCATGCAGGACAAGAGGGTCTAAAACGGATTTTGTTTTATTTCCCTCTTTAACAAGGTTACGGTATTATATGCCGTTTCATCAGCCTAAAATGACCCTGGATCATCTCAGGTATTTATCCGCGGAGTATGGAAGAGATGACGCGTGTTTCTTTTTCGCCGATGACGGAGAAAAATTCGGAGCGTGGCCTTTTACTAACTGGTGGGTATATAAGAAGAGATGGCTTGAGAAATTTTTCACTATGCTTGAGGAAAATTCCGGATGGCTCCAGACAGCGACATATTCTGAAATACTTGATACCGTGGAGCCCGAGACGGTCGATGTGATCCCGGAATCCAGTTACGCCGAAATGATGGAATGGAGCGGCGGGAATTTTAAGAATTTTTTTAAAAAATATCCTGAAGCGGACAGGATGCGGAAAAGGATGCTTTCCGTCAGTAAGATGGTTGAAGATCTTGACGGTTCGGCCGAAGGGGCGGATGGATTGGTGAAACTGGGTGAAGCCAGGAAGGAATTGTTCAAGGCGCAGTCTAATTGCGCTTACTGGCACGGAGTTTTCGGCGGTTTATACCAGCCTCACCTTCGTTCCGGCGTGTACAGCCATCTTATAAAAGCGGGGAATATTCTCGGCTCTTTTGATGAGAAGAAGAATATGAGCGTGAGGGCGGTAGAGAAAAATTACGGGGACGGTGAAAAAGAGACGGTTATAGAGAACAGGCTCATTGATGTTTTTATCAGGCCTTCTGATGGAGGTACTGTGTGCGAGCTCGATTATAAGCCGCTCAATATGAACCTTGTGGATACAATGTCGCGTGTTAGGGAAAGGTATCACGCGAAGCTTACAAAGGAGCATTCCGGCAAAGTTAAACAGGCCCGCAGCGCGTTCGCGCGGGGAGATTTCGCTGACGTCCATGACGCTTTAGGCGTTAGAGACCAGGGGCTGAATAAAATTCTGTTTTATGATGATTATCGGAGAAGGTGTTTTTTGAGCCATATTTTTACTGATAACAGGCCTTTCAGGGATTGCCGGAAATTCAGGTCAAGCCATGACGGTTTCCTGAAGGGGAAGTATTCCACCGAAGAAATAACGAATGAAAAAGGGCGGCTGATCAATACTCTGCGGAGAAGGGATAAAGTATTTGCCGATAACGGCAGGCCGTTTGATCTGGAAGTGGTGAAAAAAACAGCGGTCGGATCAGGGGCTTCCGTCGTGTTCGGGCATAAAGTCATAAAACGGTCGGGGGGGCCGGTCTCGCTGAGGTATGCTGTGGAATTTAATTTTTCGGTATGCGATAAAACGGTATTTTCCAGGCCCAGAGAGGTTAAAACCGATCATTTTTATCTGAAGGATAAATATTCCGGTGTGGTACTGGATTTCAGCATGGATAAAAAATATGATATTTTTATGTATCCGGTTTTTACCGTAAATGAAACAGAGCAAGGTTTGGCTAAAACTTTTCAGGGTGTTTCGGCGCTTATGGGGGGAGAAGCGGATCTGGAGGAAGAAAGTTCCGCCGGTGAAATGGAGATCACGGTTACAATAGGAAAATAATATGATAAAAATGGAGATAGTTATAAAGAACAGGACAGGCCTGCACGCCAGGCCAGCCGCTATTTTTGTCCAGATAGCGAATAAATATGAAAGCGACATAACAATAATAAAAGACGACCAGGAAGTTAACGGGAAATCAATTATGGGAATACTTATGCTCGCCGCGGAGAGAGGCTCGAAGATAATTTTAACGGCTGACGGAAGTGATGAAGAAGCGGCTATGCGGGAGTTATCGGCAGTTTTATTGAATGACCATGACCGGGACATCTAACTATGGGAAAAAATAAACAGTCTTCAGGAAAAAAACAGATCCAGCTAAAGGGTATACCGGCCGCTCCGGGCGTAGTTATAGGTAAAGCGCATGTCTACGGGACAGAGGATGTGACTCCTCAGGAACGCAGGATTTCCACGGCAGAGATCGAAACGGAAGCAGCCCGGTTTAAAGACGCGTTGAGGCAGACAAAGAAAGAGATCCTGGCTATAGAGAAAAAGATTTCCAGCGAGATGGGCCTTGAACACGGGAGCATATTCAGGGCGCATCTGCTCGTCCTTGAGGACAGTGTTCTTGTCCAGGAAGTTATTTCGCGGCTGCAGAAAAAGAAAAAGAATATTGAAATAGTTTTTGCGGAAGTACTCAATAAATATATCTGCGTCCTTTCAGAGGCAAAAGACGAATACCTGCGTGACAGGGTCAGTGATATCGCGGATGTAGGTAAACGTATATTACGCAATCTGGCCGGCGTGGAAGAAAAAAGCATGGAAGGCCTGCATGAAAAATCCATAGTAATAGCGTATGATCTTTCTCCTTCCGATACCGCTATGATGCACAAAGGCAGGGTTGTCGGGTTTGCCACGGATATAGGAGGGCGGACATCCCACACCGCTATTATGGCTAAATCTCTTGAAATACCGGCCGTGGTCGGGCTTGAAACAATAACTGATATTGTTAAGAACGGGGATCCTCTGATCCTGGACGGTACTCATGGCGTAGTTATCGTTAACCCTACGAAGCGGTTTCTTCAAAAATATCAGAAAGAAAAAAAGAAGATCGAGAGCCTTGAGAGGGAACTGGTCGAGCTTAAGAGCCTGCCGAGTAAAACGGTTGACGGAAAGAAAGTAATTGTGGCCGGGAACATAGAATTACCTGAAGACGTGGCGAGTGTGATCTCACATGGGGCTGAAGGTATAGGCCTGTACCGTACGGAATATTTCTATATGAATAGAAAGGACCTTCCGAGCGAGGAAGAACAGTTTAACGCGTATAAGTCCGTGGCGCACAGGATAAAGCCTAATTGTGTTATTATCAGGACGCTGGACCTGGGAGGAGATAAATTTCTTTCACAGCTGGATGTCCCGAGGGAGATGAACCCGTTTCTCGGGTGGCGGGCGATAAGATTTTGCCTTGCCAGTCCCGATATATTTAAGACACAGTTAAGGGCGATATTAAGGGCTTCAGTATATGGTAACCTTAAATTGATGTATCCCATGATATCAGGGATCAGTGAATTCCGCCAGGCGAACGCTCTCCTGGAGGAAGTCAAGGACGAGCTCCGGAAGGGATCCGTGCCTTTTAAAGAAGATATTCCTGTGGGCGCCATGATTGAAGTTCCGTCAGCCGCTATTACAAGCCATATTCTGGCAAAAGAAGCCGCTTTCTTCAGTATAGGCACGAATGACCTTATACAGTATTCTCTGGCTGTCGACAGGGTAAACGAAAAAATCGCGTATTTATACGAGCCTACGCATCCGGCTGTCCTCACTTTGATAAAACAGGTGATAGATAACGGGCACAGGGAGAATATACCTGTGGGGCTGTGCGGTGAGATGGCGGGAGATATTTCCTTAACGATGATCTTGCTCGGGCTGGGACTGGATGAATTCAGCACCTCCCCGATAGCAGTTCCTGAAATAAAGAAGGTGATCCGGTCGATAACCTTTTCCGATGCTAATGCCATAGCCGAAAAAGCGTTGACTTTCAGCACGGGAAAGAAGATACAGGAGTACGCGAGGAAGAAGCTTAAAGAGTTGGTCCCGGATATGGCTATCGAACTGGCTCAGTAACGGTTCAGGGCGCGTAGCGCGCGCAAGAGACGTGATATGTGATTTTTTTGTGATGGGATATTGTTAAGAAATGAAAGGGGAATTATGAAAGGTTTAATCCTGGCGGCGGGTTATGGAACAAGGTTATATCCATTGACACTTGACCGTCCTAAACCGCTTGTAAAAGTAGGAGGCCAGACTATCCTGGAGCGTTTGCTCAGGAAGATCGAAAAAATAGGGTCTTGTGACGAGGTTTATATCGTTACGAACGATAAATTCCATAACATGGTCGTCAAATGGGTACGAGACCGCAGTTTTTCTTTTAAAATGAAGGTTATCAATGACCTTACAAGGTCGAATGAAGACAGGCTGGGAGCTGTGGGGGATATCAATCTGGTTTTTGAAAAAGAAAACCCGGAAGATGATGTCCTGATAGTCGCGGGAGATAACCTTTTTGAATTCGATATCGTTGATTTCGTGAGATTTTCTATGGATAAAAAACGGTTTAGCGTAGCGCTGTATGACGTAAAAGAACGCAGGCTTGCCCAGAAGTATGGTATTGTTTCTCTTGACCGGGAGAACAGGATCGATAATTTTCAGGAGAAACCGGCGCAGCCTTTGAGTACGCTCGCGTCAACGGGAATATATTTTTTCCCAAAAGGTAAACTGTCGCTTCTTTCTAAATATATGAGGACGGATCTTGTAAAAGACGCGCCCGGGAATTTTGTTAAATGGGTTTCAGAAAATGATGAAGTTTACGGGTATGTTTTCGCGGAAGGATGGTATGATATCGGCGATAAGATCTCTCTCGAGAAAGCAGATATCGAATACAGAAACAGGGAACTTTGATAACTGAACAGTAAGAAAGGAGAAAGGAAAAGATGAAGAATAGGTATTTATTTACATCAGAGAGCGTGACGGAAGGGCATCCTGACAAAGTATGTGATCAGATATCCGATGAGATATTAGATACTATAATCCGAGATGATCCGTCGGGGAGAGTAGCGTGTGAAACGATGGTTACGACGGGGCTTGTAATAGTGGCGGGGGAAATAACTACCTCGTGTTATGTTGATATCCCCAGGATAATCAGGAAAACAATAAAGGACATAGGGTATACACACGCGAGTTACGGGTTTGATTATCTCACATGCGGAGTCTTAACCTCTATACAGGGGCAGTCTCCGGATATAGCCATGGGCGTGGATACCGGAGGCGCGGGGGACCAGGGAATGATGTTCGGATACGCTACCGATGAGACTAAAGAGCTTATGCCTATGCCCATAACTCTGGCGCACGCGCTTAGCCGGAGGCTCGCGAAGATAAGGAAAGAAAAGATCGTTGATTATCTGCGTCCGGACGGGAAAAGTCAGGTTACGGTGGAATACCATGACGGGGCTCCCAAAAGAATAGAAGCGATAGTAATAAGCGCTCACCATGACCACAAGACGAAAATGAGCGATATACAGGCGGATATGAAAAAACTGGTTATTGAAAATATTATTCCTAAAGATCTTCTTGATAAGGATACGAAGATATATATCAATCCTACCGGACGTTTTGAAGTGGGAGGCCCGCAGGGGGATACCGGGGTTACCGGAAGGAAGATCATTGTGGATACATACGG
>JBDRAX010000275.1:0-4274 GCA_043823375.1 Candidatus Omnitrophota bacterium
CTAAGTTTTTGCTGATATGTATAATATGCACATTATGAATACATTAAAATTTTTATTATGCGTTATATTCCTGGCTGTGAATTTCAACCTATCCTATCCTGTTTTAGCGGAAGGTATTGGGAAAACAGGAGATATGAGTGAATATTCTATCGGTTCGGAAAATGTTTTATTGATAGAGGTTTATTACGGCAGGGATGAGAACCTTTCCAGGAAAGTAAGGGTATCCTCGACAGGCCTTATTACTTTTCCCTTGTTGGGCGAGGTGGATGTTAAGGGGCTTACAGTATCGGAATTGGAAAATAAACTGACTGATCTTCTGGAAAAAGATTATCTGGTTAATCCTCAGGTATCCGTGTTTATAGAAGAGTACAGTACTGTATCGATACTCGGACAGGTCAATGCGCCTGGTTCATATCCCATAAAGGGCAATATTTCCGTGGTAGAACTTATTTCCATGGCCGGCGGGTTCACCAAACTGGCCAATCCTAACGCGGTAAGGATCTTGCGTAAAGACGCCGAAGGCGTTAAAAGCACGATAATAGTAAAAGTCAATGATATTATCAATAAGGGTAAAGAGGAAGATGATACTCAGCTCAAGACCGGAGATATTGTGACAGTGCCGGAGAGTTTCTTTTAATCTTTGCTTACCGTACATCCTTTAATGTTTAGCTGGGTATAACACCCGAAGGAATTAAAATGAGCGAACAATACAATCCGTTCCTGGAAAAAGAGATCGACCTTAGAAGATATTTCAGCATTTTGTATGAGAAGCGATGGTTCATACTTACCTTTACTGTAATACTCTGCACACTTTCACTGATACGTTCGTTCATGGTCAAACCCGTATACGAGTCTTCTACGCGGATCCACATTCAGAATGAAGCGCCGAGAGTCGTAAATATGCAGGAAGTTTCGGCAGAGGCCTTTACCGGAAAAGAATATTATCAGACTCAGTACAAGATATTGAAGAGCCGCACATTAGGAGAACGTGTAAACAAGGAAATCGGGGGATATAAGCCATGGAATGAATGGTCGGGCAGGGAGGGCAAGAAGAAAGAGGAATTACTTACAGACTCGGACCGTGTCGGGTCTCTGCTTAAAAAAGTTTTCATAAAACCGATCCCCAATACGCAGATCGTTGAGATCGCGGTTGAAGATATTGATCCTAAAATGGCCGCCAGAATAGCAAATATCTGGGCGCAGAATTATATTTCATATGTTCTTGATACTAAATTCGACGCTACGCAGTACGCCTCAAAATGGCTGCAGGAAAAGATAAAAGAAGCGAAGGACAGGGTTGAAATAGCGGAAGCGGATCTTCAGGAATATCGCCGTAAAAATAAAATAATGGATACGGATAACAGGGCGGGCTCTACAGTCCTTGAGGAACTTTTAAAAAGGAAAGCGGAGCTTGAGATCTTGCTTTCAGAGAGGCTTGAGTATTATAAAGATAAACATCCTGAGATAATCGGTATAAGATCCGAGCTGGCTTCTGTCGAGAATAAAGTGGAAAATGAGAAAGAAAAAGAGCTTAAGTCTAAAGACGTAGGAATAGAATACAATATGTTAAAACGGGAAGTCGATACAAGCAGGAAGATCTATGATTCCCTTTTAAACCGCATCAGGGAAACAGAAGTTACCGGAGAACTGAAATCTACCAATATAAGGATAATCGACACGGCGCAGGTTCCTAAAAAACCTGTAAGGCCGTCTAAAAAAATGAGTTTAGTGATAGCCCTGTTTTTCGGCTTTGCGGGGAGCAGCGCTTTAGCTTTTCTTTTCGCGAGTCTGGATCAGAGCATTAAGACCCCGGACGATATCAAGGACTATATAAAAATGCCCGCTCTGGCGTCAATCGCGTTTCCCCAGGAACTTGACGATAAAAACATAAAACCTGAAATGCTGACATTTTACAAACCCAGGTCCACGGTTTCCGAGGCTTACAGGAGCCTCCGGACAAGCATAATGTTCACCGCGGTGGAACACAGGCGTAAGACGCTTCTTTTTACGAGTTCAGGGCCTCAGGAAGGAAAGACCACAAGCGCTATCAACCTGGCTATAGTTATGGCGCAGACCGGGGAGAAGACCGTACTTGTTGACGCTGACCTCCGCCAGCCGCGTATCGAAAAAGTTTTTGATCTCGGCACTAAGCGCGGGCTTACGGAAGTTCTCGCGGGCAATAATAAACTCGGTGATGTAACTAATAAAACGGAAATAGAAAATTTAGACGTTATAGCGTGCGGTTCGATACCGCCTAATCCGTCGGAACTCCTCGGTTCCCAGAGGATGAATGACCTCCTGCGGCAGCTGGAAGATAAATACGACAGGATCATTATAGATACCCCGCCGGTTCTCGCTGTTACGGACGCGGTAGTCCTCTCGGGTAAGGTAGACGGGACTATTGTGGTTATAAAGGCGGGGGAGACTAACCGTAACGCGGTGTCTAAAACCAAAGAGATCCTGGAATCAGTTAAGTCAGCTAATCTTATAGGCGCCGTATTAAACATGGTCGAGGTGGCCAATGCCGGCGGGTATTACTATTATTACCACTACTATGGCAAATATGGTAAATACGGGCATAAACAGGTAAAGGATAAACGGAAAAAACGGCAGAAGCAGGAAGCATAGTCTATCCTTTAAAATGCCGGTGACTTTTGGGCCATCCGAATAGCGGTACGATTCTTTTATGAAACTTTTTTTCTCTTCAAAAATAGAAAATTTATTACTTTCAGGTGTATTTTTTTTCGCGCCCTTTGCTTTTGGATCTGTCCATCCCTGGGCATATTATCTTTTAGCGGTTATCTCTCTTTTTTTGTTTACTTCTCACTTTATTGACAATACCGAAACCCTGAAGAAAACTGTTGTTATGCCCATATCAACGGTTTTTTTTCTGTTCATCCTTACAGCGTCTATTTACATTATACCATTACCTGAAGCTGTGATTAAGGCGCTGAACCCGGTAATGGTTAGCCTGCGGGAAAAATATGCCCTTAACCCTTCATCCGCGCAGACCTTGAGTATATATCCGAGGGCAACGTTTATTTATCTTATTAAACTGATGTCTTATCTGATGATATTTCTCGTTATTGTTTCAAAGGTAAAAGGGGGTGATCATTCGAGAGGCCATGGGGACCAGGCGATGTACAAGGCTTTAAAACCCTCAGGAAAAGAGGCCGTACGCGTGGAGCAGGAAAAAGGGACTTTCACCCTGTGGCAGGAAAGCAGGTTCATTTTTCTGGGCGCTCTGACCGGTGTTCTTACTATCCTTTTTCACAGTATATGCGATTTTAACCTTCATATACCCGCGAACGCTTTGTATTTTACCGGGCTTCTTGCCGTTGCCGCGGGGCTTTCGCGAGCGGACGCTGAACACATAAACTATGAATTTCTCGGAAGGTTTGTGGATCTTATTATCTCTACGGGATTTATTGTAGGGGTTTTCGGGATAATACAGAAATTCAGCGGTACGGAGAAGATGTACTGGGTACTGAATAAGCCCGGCGCGCATTTCGGGCCGTATGTGAATTATGACCATTTTGCCGGTTATATGGAAATGTGCGCGTCTCTGGCAGCGGCTAAATTTGTGGCTAAGATCTCATGTTCTTCGTTTTTTTCGATCAGGAGAATAAAAGATAAGTTGTTATGGTTTTCATCCGCTGAAGCGAATAAAACGCTGATCTATTTATTTACCGCTTCTATTATGGTAGCGGCCCTATTTATGAGTACTTCCCGCGGCGGTATAATGAGTTTCGCGGCTTCAATGGTGATATTTTATTTTGCCTGTTTGCTTTCCGCGGGGCGGAAAAGGCGCAACAGGCTTCTTTATTCCGCGTTTCTTGGGGCAAGCCTTATCGGCATAATGATTATCTGGATAGGGCCGGAGCCGACGGCTGAAAGGTTCAGGGCTCTTAACAGAGTAGTCGGTTTTTTTATCAATGAGAAGCCTATAATGGAAGAGATAAGGCCGTTCATGTGGAAAGATACCGCGCGGATCGTCAGGGATTTTCCTTTTACCGGTACGGGTTTGGGAACGTTTTCATATATTTATCCGAAATATCGTACTTTTTCGCTGTCATATGGTTTTTTGCGGTACACACACAATGACTATCTTCAGTTGGTGTCTGAAATGGGGATACCGGGTATCGGGTTTATCGTTTTTTTTCTGGTATGGTATACGCGACGCTTTAAGGAATGTTTGCTCGGGCTGAAGAATATTTTGTGATTTTATTTCTTAAAAGGGTAGAATGAAAAACAAATACATTAAATTTTTTATT